>JAAYTE010000145.1 GCA_012518175.1 Gammaproteobacteria bacterium
ATCATCACTGACTTCAGCTGGCGTCATAAAATCAGGACGCGTATAAGTGTCAATGGCCATTAACAAATGGGCCATAAATGCGTTCACCGATCAGCGGGTACAGCGCTGAACGCAAAGTCAGCGGCAGGCCGTGGCGGTACGAGAAGAAAGCTAAAATCAACGCCACCATGGCGTAAATTGCCCACGCATGTAAACCCCAGTGGAAGAAGGTCAGCTTCATCGCTTCTCTGGCTGCTTCAATGGTGTGGGGATCGCCCACCGGCGGTGAAATAAAATGCATGACTGGTTCAGCCACGCCAAAGAACATCAAGCCAATTCCCATCCCGGCAGAAAACAACATGGCAAACCATGACATATTTTTATAATCAGGCTTACTGTGATCTGGGCCCAATTTGATATCACCGTAACGGGTTACGGCTAGATAAACGGCTGATAGCAGAATAATGGCAACGGTCAGTACATAAAACCAACTGACATGGCCAACGATCCAGGTTTGAATTTTAGTAAAATAAGTGTCGGCAATACTGGGAAAAATACTGGCGAAGAGAACTAAAACAGTAATCAGAAACGCTGACGTATAAAACACCGTTGGATTTATAGTTCTTTCCCGTTTAGGGGAGGTATCCATAACAAATCCTTAATGGCAGAAGCTCATAATTATTAAAAGAGCCGCCACTCTAACTAAGTATGTAGGAAAAGCACCCGCGCCACTCAAGTAAGCGAAGCCCAGCTGAGCTGAAAGTGCACTATAAAAACTCGCGAACAACGTCCAGCACGCGTCCCTCTACCGTACGCTGCACCTTGTCTTCAATTTGGCTGCACAATGATTCAACCTCGCGTTTGCTACTGCCCACCACAACAAAAGACCACTCGCTAGCATCGTGCCGATTCAGCTCGCCACTCTCACACACCGCCACCGCTGGGTTACGCCCAAAGCGTTCATGCAAACCACCAACACGCTGACGTTTCTCCTTTAAAGAGCTGCAACCTGGCAAGGAAAAAGTAAAGGTTAAAATACCAATATGCATAGGTCACTCCTGAGCTATCAACATCTAAACAACTGTAAAAGCCCTTAAAGCAATCACAAAAAAGGCCATAAATCCCCTTCTATACTAGAGATTTATGGCCTAGGGTACAGCGCTTAGCTAGGGGTTACGCGTTCAGCTTAGCGGCAATCTGCGCCACATGCGCACCCTGATGACGAGCAATGGTTAACTCACGGGCATCCGGTTGGCGCGAGCCATCACCGCCAGCCAGGGTCGATGCACCATAAGGGGTGCCGCCACTGACCTGAGAAATATCAAACAGCTCTGGCGTGGTGTAACCGATTGGCACAATGATCATGCCGTGGTGAGCCAGTGTGGTCCACGTTGAGGTGATAGTCATCTCTTGGCCAGCACCGGTACCGGTTGAGGTAAAGACGCTGGCCACTTTACCGGCCAGCGCGCCTTTCGCCCACAGACCACCGGTCTGGTCAAAGAAGTTGCGCATTTGTCCGCTCATATTACCGAAGCGGGTTGGCGTACCAACGATAATGGCATCATAATCAGCCAGCTCTGCAGGTGTCGCCACTGCTGCCGCTTGATCGGTTTTACCACCGGCATTTTTAAAAATTTCCGCATCCATGGTTTCTGGTACACGTTTAATAGTGACCTCAACCCCAGTTACGCCACGGGCGCCTTCGGCTACGGCATTGGCCATGGTTTCGATATGGCCGTACATGGAATGGTATAAAACCAGTACTTTAGTCATTGTGTTTCCTCTTCAATAAAATTAATTGTGTCGCTATTTTTTCTAATCGAGGCGAACCACTCGCCTCAAACACTCTTGCAGATCAATAGCACTGCTTATGCCACATCCACTAGAACAATTTCGCTGTCTTGTTGAGCGCTAACGGTCAGTAGTCGCTCATCGCTGACTGCCACACCGTCACCGGCCTTGGCGACCACGCCATTAATGTCAATTTGACCGCTGGCCGGTACTAAATACACTTTACGTCCTGGTGCAATGTGATATTCAGCACTTTGCCCAGCGGTTAAGGTGGCCGCCACCAAACGCGCATTGGCACGAATGGTTAAGGCATCTTCAGAATCGTTCGCTAAGCCACTGGCTAAGGTGATAAAAGAGCCGCTGCGCTCGCCCTTAGGAAAGGGTTTAGTGCCCCACGTCGGTGGCAAGCCTTTCTCATCGGGCATAATCCAGATCTGAAAAATCTGCGTACTTTCGTCTTCTTCATTCATCTCGCTGTGGGCAATGCCGGTGCCAGCGCTCATCACCTGCACATCCCCTGCGGCAGTACGGCCGCGGTTACCCAGATTGTCCTCATGGGTAATGGCACCTTTGCGCACATAAGTGATGATTTCCATATCGCGATGTGGGTGCGGTGGAAAGCCTGAACGTGCGGCAATGGTGTCATCATTCCACACCCTGAGTTGGCCCCAGTGCATCCGCTCAGGGTTGTAATAATCGGCGAAGGAGAAATGGTGGCGCGTATCCAGCCAACCATGATGAGCGCCGCCAAGCTCTTGATAAGGTCGTAGTTCAATCATTTTTGAGCCTCCTGTTAAAGATAATTCTGGTCAGCTGTCACTTAGGGAATCAGCACGATTTTTTCGGAAGCGCCGGCGCTCACCTGCTGGTAAGCCGCTACCGCATCCGCCAGTGGCAATTCAATAAAACCACTGGGCACTGCTAAGCCAGCATCAAATGCCGCACCAATCTGCATCAGCATTTGCGCGCAGTCCTCTAGGCTGTACAGCAGCGAGTTGATCCCTACAATGGAGCCGCCGCGGCGGTATAGGTTTAAAGACGACAAACTGATCAAGCCATCCTTAGGTGCGGCAATAATTGCTACACGGCCAAAAGTATCGACACTATTGACTGCTGCTGCCAACCAAAAACCTGTGGTTTCAAAAATTACTTCGGGTGCTTGCTGCTGAAAGTGCTCGCGCGCCTGTTCTGGTAATTGCCCTTCTTCGCTGAGCTTAAACGCGGTGATGCCTTGCGCTTGCAAGCTCTGCACAACGTCAGCACGGCGCGCCGCCATAACCACTTTTGCACCGCGTGCTTGAGCTAAAACCTGCGCTGCTTTAGCCACAGCACCGGCACCGATAATTAACAAGCGAGTACCTGCTTTTACCTGACTGCGTTCAAGGGCATCCCAAGCGGTGATAAAGGGCACACCACAGGTGGCCGCCTGGGCAAAGCTGAGTGATTTGGGTAACGGTGCGACCGCATTGGCCGGCACCACCACATACTGGGCATGACAACCGTCTTGGTAAAAACCAAAGCCCTTACCCGTACCACCCCAAACGGCTTGGCCAAGCAATTCGTCTGGCCCCGCGACCACTACTCCAGCAAAGTCCCGTCCGGGAATACGCGGCGTGGTGGTGTAAGGAAATAAGCCCTGTACGTTTTTAATATCACTAGGATTAACCCCGGTCGCCCGCACCTCAACCAACACCTCGCCTGGCGCTGGTACTGGCTGAGGTAACTGGCGCAATTGCAGCGTATCGAGCGAACCGGTTGCAGTAAATTGTAAAGCTTGCATAAGCGTCCTCAAACACTGGGTGGCTGTGCCGCCACTGAGCAGCGCGTTATGCCTCTGCGCAGTGGCCCGATGGGTGGTGGAGCAATTATTTGCGTCCGTGCGGGCGCTCAAAATCTAACACTGGCCCTGCGGGCACGACACCGGTTGGGTTAATGGTGTCGTGGCTGCGGTAATAATGTTCTTTGATATGCGCCATGTTTACCGTTTGCGCCACACCCGGCCACTGGTAGAGTTCGCGCATATAACCTGCCAGATTCGGGTAATCCTCGATCTGCTTAAGATTGCATTTGAAATGCCCGTGGTAGACCGCATCAAAACGAATCAGCGTGGTAAATAAACGCCAGTCCGCTTCAGTGATCTGATCACCTAACAGATAACGATTGTTCGCTAAGCGATGTTCCAGCTCATCCAATGCTTCAAACAAGGGGAACACGGCCAGCTCGTAGGCTTTTTGGCTGGTGGCAAAACCCGCTTTGTAAACACCATTATTGATGTTGTCGTAGACATGCGCGTTGATGCTATCAATCTCGGCACGCAGCGCCTCTGGGTAATAATCGCCAGGTTTTGCGCCAATCTGGTCAAAAGCTGAGTTGAACATACGAATAATCTCAGACGATTCGTTGCTCACCATGACATTTTGCTGTTTATCCCACAGTACAGGAATGGTCACCCGACCACTGTAGTTCGGGTCTGCCTTGGTATAAACCTGATGCATATAGGTGGCTTGAAACAACGGATCAGCCACGACGCCTGTATCTTCGATAAAAGTCCAGCCATGCTCACGCATATAAGGGTTAACCACTGACACTGAAATCATCGACTCCAGCCCTTTTAACGTACGCAAGATCAGCGTGCGGTGCGCCCAAGGGCAAGCTAACGAAACGTATAAGTGATAACGCCCCGCCTCAGCCTTAAAGCCTGCTTCACCACTTGGTCCAGCGCTGCCATCAGCGGTGACCCAGTTGCGAAATTGTGACTCACTGCGCTCAAATTTACCGCCAGTGGAGTCAGTGTCATACCATTGGTCATGCCATTGACCGTCTACTAATAAGCCCATAATGGAGCCTCCATATTTGTTTTTGTTTGGATGCGCGAGGGAAGCATTTTTCCTCTCACCTGCCTGTAATACATTTGATGATCTGCTACGCTTTAAAGTTCATTTATATAAAGTCGTATCAGTTCTGTTGTTCGATGTAAGTACTATAGTTGATTGAGTTGGCGAATAATAACGGAACGTTTTGATCTAAAAGATCAAAATAATTGAACCAATACTTTTCTGCTCAAAACGAAACGCCTGCAGCCATAAGACAGGTAGTTCCCAACCGCTCGTGCTCTAGTTTCAGCAGCATACTTTGACCATAAAGCGCCAGCCCATAACAACGGGCATTAGCGCTACGGGCTAAATGCGTTTAACACGCTCAGTGCTGCAAACAACCCCAAACAAGTAAATCCCAGCAATAAATAGGCTTAGACAGGTATACTGCTGCGTTTTTATAGCCACTTAACTTCAGCGCAGCTTCCCTTCTGCCCTCAAGGCAGCAATAAGTAACCCTTTTATCTTTAGGAAATATCTAAGCAGTGTTTTTTTTACGTTTTTTACCTCAGCAATACCGTGCATGCTTGTTAACTGTTTTTGTACTGTTTGGCACTCTTGGACCCACTGCTTACGCCTGCGCCAGTGACATTATTTTTGCCTCTTGGAACATTCAACACCTCGGGCATGGTGATCACAAGAAATACACAGGACTTGCAGCGATCGCCAGCAAGGTGGATTTAATCGCCATACAGGAAGTGATGACAAAAGAAGGTTTACTGCGCCTAAAGCAAGCGGTTGAAAGGCATACCGAAGAAGACTGGAGCTACCTTATTTCTCAGCCCGTGGGCTCAAAAAACTATAAAGAAATGTATGCCTTTTTGTGGCGTGATGCAGCCGTTGAAGTGGTGTATAGCCCTAAGTTTTACCCAGACCGTGGTAACAAATTTATTCGTGAGCCGTTCTCGGCAAAATTCAGGTCCAAGCATGACAATAGCGAGCTGGCAGTGGGTACAGTGCATATTTTATATGGGCAAAGTGTGCAGGACCGCACCCCAGAAATTCAGGCATTAGCTGATTATTGGCGCTGGATGCAGGCCACCTACCCCAACACCCCGCTCGTGCTGGCCGGTGACTTTAATATGCCACCCACTCACGAATCGTGGAGCGCTTTAAAAAGATACGCCAAGCCTTTGATCACTGAGGGTGCTTCAACCCTTTCAGAAAAAAATGGCCAATATGCCAACCTGTACGACAACATTTGGGTGGAGCTTAATACAAACTTAACAATCGGCCAGGCTGGTATTATCTCATTTCCCAAAATGCTCAAGTTGAACCATAAAGACAGCCGCAAACACATGTCTGATCATGCACCTGTTTATATGACTTTAGGGGCTGCCAAGCTGGATGAAAGTGTTGTCACCGTCATAACCCCAGATACTTTTTTCTTGCTGCCAGACAGCCCAGAGGAAGTCTTCGGCTTGGCGTTTTCGATACTGATCGCCCTTTTTGCCATCTTCACAGCAAAAAACAAAAGCCGTCGACAAAAGCTGATGATGGCGTTTAAAGAAATACAAAAAACCCTCAAGAAAAACCAGCGCTTTAAATAATATGCAAAGCGGCTCAGGCCAAGTCGACAAGCCCTGACCTCAAACCGCACAAAATTAAAGTGCTAGCAGCACTAACTGCTCGACGAAGTCGATTTGGGCGGCGCCGCATGCTTGTCTAAAGGCAATAGCAACTGTGAGATCAGCTCATCGGTAATTGGCTCACCGGTGACTAAGCGTCCTAAGATTTCTGCGCCTAATGACTGCAGCGATAAAATCACGTCGGGATTCACCTGTTTGATTTTATTCAAATGAATCGATGAGTTCGCCAAAGCGACGGTGCGGGTTTGCTCACCACCTGCCTCGTGGGCAGCCAAGACGATAAAGGCATTCTCTGAATCATCAGCGCGCAAAGCCAAGATATAGGTGGAGAAAGCAGCATTAGCCTGGGCAAGCACCGCTGAGTCCGTAGCATCGCCAACAATAATATCAGTATCTGCTGGGTAATCATGCGCTACTTCAGGGGGAACAATCACTACGACATCATGATCGGCTTTGCGCAATACGCTGTAAACACTCTGTGCTAAAGGCGTGGCGCCGGCAATAATTATATGATTCTTTTTCATCCGCTTTTTATCTTTCCCATTAACTAAATGCTTAATTCGCCCCTGTAAAATAGGCCCAATGACCGCACTGACCGAAGTGGCAAAAACAGTAATGCCTAAAATAATAATGGACGTGGTAAATAGCCGACTATCAGCTGTGCTGGGTACGATATCACCAAAGCCCACAGTAGACATGGCCACGATAGAAAAATAGAAAGCACTGCTAATATCAGTAATGGGCGGTGAGTACTCGAGCCCCATGTAAAGCGTGCCAAAGGTCGAGTACATCAGCAGTAGCGACACACCCAGCACCGCAAATAAAGAGCCAGAGACCACACTGGCCTGATTAAAGCGGCGACCATATAACACCAGTAAAATCACCAAGAACAGCAGGTAACTGTTGACGCTGGCTAAGCTGATAAAGCTCTGCCCATAAATTACGTCATAGAGCAAATTACACAACAGTAAAAATAAACTCATGAACCAAGCGGTACGGGCGCGCAAGGCTAAACCTATGGCGTTAATCACCAACCCCGCGCCGAGCATCAGCGCAAACAGTACGGCAATTAAAGTTGAATCTAAAAACTCATGGACATTTTGATCTTTGAGCCAGTCAGCCGATGGGGTTCTGAACAAGCGATACACCGCAGGCAATGTGGCCTTGAGCAAGACAAAACCATGGATTACCACTAGCGCGGCCAGCAACCAGTGCAACGGCAGCTTGGCATACCAGAGTTGTAGTTTTTTTAGA
>JAAYTE010000146.1 GCA_012518175.1 Gammaproteobacteria bacterium
ACAGGAATATTAGCTTTAGCATTATTTCTATTGATTTGTGTATCTGCTTTGTATTTGGCTTTTATTAGTAAAAGCTACTGGGGACTGTACTTGTTATCTTCAATAGTGGCATTGAATTTTGATGGGAGTCAATTGATTGGTAATCCAGATGAGCTATGGATGTTGGTCTTGCTACCTATATTTATGATCATGCTGAAGTCAACTAAACTTAGCCAGGAATCTAGCAGATAGGTTTTTACTATTTGATTTGTATTTGGTTGGGGCTTAATCAAGTCCTAGCCAGAGCGTATCCTCCGCATCCCTCACCATATGCTCTTCATTCCTCTTCCGCTGCCATTTACTTAATGGCCTGCGGAAGATTTTCATGTCTGAAATATCAATCAAGCCAAGCTCGCCCTCGGGGGTGAGTACTACGTTGCCCAGATGAATCGAGCGAAAGTACACGCCAAGGTCTTGGATGTGGTCGACAAACTTGAAAAAACGCTCGCGTAAATCATCGGGGTACTCGGCGTCGCCGCTGTGCAGGTCGCGTAAGGTTGTGCCGGGTAGCGGGTGGTAGTGCACGGCATCACGCTCAATACTTGGGATGCGATAGACCTGGATGATTTTAGGGCAGGGGATGCCGAGTTTTTCGAGTTTCTTGGCATTATCAGCGAAGCGCTGGGCATAGGGCCAGATTGCCGCCGAAGTGATCAGGCGCTTGCGACGAAACAGCTTTAAAAATGTGCCGTCTTGCAGAATCATAACTTTATCGCCAAAACCGTCTTGTTCGATGACTTTGCAATTTTCACGTAGTTTTAAATAGTCTTGGTGATCGAGCTTATGCATGCAGTGACCTTAAAAAATTGAATGGCAATCTTACCTGAAAGAGTATTATTGAGCACCTTTAAGCGCAGTTAGCATGAGTTGCAGTTGATCCGGCCAGTGGCTTTGGGCGATGTTGCAGTGCTGGTTGATTTTGCTGTTGTTGAGTACTGAGTAAGCAGGCCGTTGTGCGGGTGTTGGGTAGTCGCTGCTAGCAATTGCTTTTAGCGTTGGCGCTTTGCTGAGTAACTGCAACTCTACGGCTTGCGCAAAGATTTCTTGCGCAAAATCGTACCAACTGCAAGTGGGGGCGCCGCTAAAATGGTAAATGCCCCAAGTGCAACTGCCATTGCGCTGGTATTGCTGGGCAATTTGCCATAAAGCTTGGGCGATACTGGCGGCGGCTGTTGGCCCACCAATTTGGTCACTGACGATGCTGAGTGCGTCGCGCTCTTGACCAAGTCGCAGCATGGTTTTGACAAAGTTATTACCATGCAAACCAAAGACCCAACTGGTGCGCAAGATAATGTGTTGCTTACATAGGGCTTGAATTGCTTGCTCGCCAAGTAATTTACTCTCGCCATAGACGCTATTGGGTTGCGGCGTATCGTGCTCACTATAGGGCTCAGAGTGATCACCAGAGAAGACGTAATCGGTAGAAATATGCAGCAAGGGACAGTTTAAGCGTTGCGCAGCGTTGGCCAGGTTTTCTGCCCCGCGGTGATTAACGGCATGGGCGCGCGCGCTGTCGCTCTGTGCTTTATCCACAGCTGTATAAGCGGCGGCATTGATAATCAAATCAGGTTGTAAGTGCTGCGCTGTGGTCATAACGTGCGCGGCATCACTGATATCTAAATCGCTTGAGCCTAAGCCATGTATCTGCCAGTTTGCTGGGGCCGACTTGAGCAGTTCTTGCCCAACTTGCCCCTGTGCTCCAGTAATTAACACCCGCATAATGTTGCAACCTCTATTGGCCCGTGTGCTGAGCCGCCTAGATAATAAAAGAGCGGTAAGTTTAGCAGACAGAGCTAAGGGTCGCTGAGTTGGTGTTTGATCTGCGCCTAGCGCATGAGCAGGCTGTGTTAGAATCTGGTTTTTCTTTTGCGGTAATGGAGCCATTGGGATTATGTTGAGCTATTTTCGTCTGTACCGTGAGCGAGGCTGGCATCCCATCAGTGCTGCACAATACCGTGCTGCGTGGTTGCGCTGGGGTGGCAGTGTCGCCACGCACCCAGATGTCGTTGA
>JAAYTE010000017.1 GCA_012518175.1 Gammaproteobacteria bacterium
ATTACGGCCATTTAAGCCGCAATCTGCGCTGCGTTATCGTTTATTTGATTTCTTGGTTGATATGCACAGTGCGCTGTGGGTATGGGAAACTAATCCCTTCACGCTCAAAGGCTTCTTTCATTTTTTCTTGCATCTCGAAGAAAACACCCCAGAAGTCACCGCCTGTGGTCCACATGCGCATGGAGATGTTTACAGAGCGCTCATCAATAGAAGTCATGTAAACCACTGCCGCAGGGTCTTTAAAGACGCGCTCATCGGCTGCAGCAAGGCCTAACAATACATCGCGCGCTTTTTTCACATCATCTTTGTGGCCAATGGCAACGTTAATATCAACACGGCGAGTAGGCTGGGTTGAGTAATTGGTGATGCTGCCGTTGGACAGTGAGCCATTGGGCATAATAATGACTTTATTGTCGGGGGTGTGCAGGATGGTGTGGAAAATCTCAATGCTTTTAACTGTACCTGCTACGCCTTGTGCTTCGATATAATCACCGGCGCGGAAAGGGCGTAAAAATAGAATGATCACACCGCCAGCAAAGTTAGAAAGACTGCCTTGTAAAGCAAGGCCAACAGCAAGACCTGCGGCACCGACAATTGCAATAAATGAGGTGGTTTGAATACCCAGCATCCCTGCGGCGCTGAGGACTAAAAGGATACGCAATAAAGTACTGATCAGTGAATCTAAGAAGCCGGTGAGCATCTCGTCCACGTGACGCTTGTGTAAAAACCGAGTTATTCCGGCAACGATACGGTTGATAAGCCACCAACCAATAGCAAGTGTCAGCAGAGCAAAAAATAAATGCTGACCATTTTCAATAAGTAACGGCAGCCAGTTGGCTTGCACTTCTTGTAACCAGAGTAGAGTTGGACTGTCTTTCATTGTTAACCTCAGACTTTTTGTGTGAATTGGCCCTATTCTACAGAGCTGAACTATGGATTAAAGGCTTGTTTTTTATCAGCTTTGCACGTATTTGGGGTGATTTCTAGTTTATGCTGAGCGTGCGTTAGTTGGCCTCTGGGTGCAGTAACCGGTGTGTGATACACCTTGGCCGACGGTCATGTCTGCGTCATTGGGCTGCTGTTGAGCAAGTGTTTTGTCTGGCAATCAGTGTTAGGAGAGAGGGTGAGCTGCACTAAAAAAAGACGGTATGGGCGTTTATTGCGGCGGCTGGGTTTGGGGCTGTTGCTGCTTTGTGCTGTGCTGTGGCTGGCTGACCGCTTTGACCCTTTACCTTTGCCTAAAGACGATATGGCTCGAGTGGTTTTAGCTCAAGACGGCACACCATTGTGGCGTTTTGCCGATGGCAATGGTGTCTGGCGTTATCCGATCCGCATTGATCAAGTGTCGCCGTACTATATTGAAGCACTGCTGGGTTATGAGGATCGCTGGTTTTATCAGCACCCTGGCATTAATCCTTTAGCTATTGCTCGTGCTGCTTGGCAAAACTTACGTGATGGCCAAATCGTCTCTGGCGGCAGTACATTATCCATGCAGGTGGCGCGCCTGCTTGATCCACATCCGCGAAGCCTGCGTGGCAAACTTCGTCAAGTGTGGCGTACGGCGCAACTGGAATGGCATCTGTCGAAGGATGAGATCCTCACCCTGTACCTAAATCGTGCACCTTTTGGTGGCACTCTAGAAGGTGTCGCAGCGGCCAGTTGGGCTTATTTGGGCAAGTCGCCAAAAAGTCTAGGCCGTGCGGAGGCAGCTTTATTGGCCGTCTTGCCGCAAGCTCCCAGTCGTTTGCGGCCTGATCGCCATCCGCAGCGCGCACAGGCCGCACGGGATAAAATACTGCAGCGTTTGGGACAGTTCCAAATTTGGCCGCAGGCAGAGATAGACGATGCACTGCAAGAGTCAGTGTGGTTAGCGCCCAGAGAAGAGCCGTCCTTAGCGCCGCTATTGGCTCGACGTTTGAATACAGCCAATAGCCCTGCTGTGATTGAAACTACTGTGGATGCTAGCTTACAGCGCCGTTTAGAAGAAATGTTGCTGGGCTGGCGCGCACGCTTACCCGAGCGTACTTCTGCGGCAGTTGTAGTGGTTGAGCATGACACTATGGCAGTACAAGCTTATTTGGGCTCGCTGGATCTTGAAGATACGCAGCGTTTTGGTCATGTGGATATGGTGCAGGCGGTGCGCTCACCAGGTTCTACCTTAAAGCCGTTTTTATATGCCATGGCATTGGATGAGGGCTTGATTCATTCTGAGTCCTTGCTGCAGGATGTGCCGCGCCATAGCAGCGATTACCGCCCAGGTAACTTTTCTCAAGGTTTTAGTGGGCCGGTCTCAGCCAGCCAAGCTTTAGCGCGCTCATTAAACTTGCCTGTGGTGCAGTTAATGGAGGTCTATGGTCCGAAGCGTTTTACTGCTGAGCTGCGCAGTGCAGGAGTGCCGTTACTACTACCTAGAAATGCAGAGCCGAACTTGGCTTTAATTTTAGGGGGGGTGGGGACGCGTTTAGAGCATGTTGTTAGTGGCTTTAGTGCTTTTGCGCGGCAAGGTAAGGTGGCGCAGTTACGTTTTCAACCACAACAGGTTTTGCAAGAAAAACCTTTAATGTCGCCCGGTGCTGCGTGGATTGTTCGGCGGATTTTATCCGGTCAACGCCGGCCTGACATTGATCCACGTGCGCAGCTGGTGGAGCGTGCCCCTCTGGCCTGGAAAACCGGTACCAGTTATGGCTTTCGTGATGCTTGGGCTGTGGGGGTCAGCTCCCGCTACTTAATTGGCGTCTGGATTGGTCGACCCGATGGCACTCCGGTGCCTGGTCAGTTTGGTTTGGCGTCAGCAACGCCATTGTTGCTGCAAGTGCATGATGTACTCAACCATCGTGACCGGCAAAACCGTAAGCCAGAGCTGCTTAATCCGCAGCCTGAAGAGGTGGGTGTGGCAGCCATTTGTTGGCCGCTGGGGCAGGAGTTAGCACGTGAGGATGATAATTGTCGGCGCTTACGTTTTGCTTGGACGCTCAATGGCACTGTGCCGCCGACTTTAACTATGGACACAACTTTTAGCAGTGCTTTGCAGCCGTTAGTTTGGCTCAACCAGCAGGGGCTGCGGGTTGCTAAAGACTGCCCCGGCGCGCAGGCGCGGCGTATTGCCTTGTGGCCTGCGGCATTAGAGCCTTGGTTGCCGCTGGCCGAACAACGCCGCTCACGTTTAGCTGCGCCTGACCCCGGCTGTCCACCAGCACTACTGGTGACTGGTGAGCCGATACAAATAGTTGGCGTTAATCAAGGTGACCGTTTGCAGCGGGCGGCAGGCCAAGTCAATGCGCTGAGTCTCAAGTTCTCAGCTCAAGGGAGTGGTGCTAAACAGTGGTGGTACCTCAATGGCAGCCCTTTACTGAGTACCGCAAGCGGCGAGAGTTTTGATCAGGTGTTTGCGCAAACCGGCATTTATCAGCTCAGTGTGCTGGATGCTGCAGGACAAACAGGGACGGTGCAGTTTTCTGTGGTGGATTGATGCGCTGCCAGTCTACTCTCGCCCTGTGGTAAACTGCGCGCCTCTTATTAACTGCACGGCTGCACACATTCGAAGGTGCTGAGCAGTGTCCAACTTTTTATTTTTGAACTCTTAAAACTATGTCCTTACCTCAGCACCACCTTGAATTACTCAGTCCTGCCCGCGATGCCGTCATTGCTAAAGAGGCAATTTTGCATGGCGCCGATGCCGTTTATATTGGCGGCCCGAGTTTTGGCGCGCGACATAATGCCAGCAATAGCCTGAGTGATATTGCTGGGCTGGTGGAGTTTGCCCAGCTGTTTCACGCCAAGGTGTTTGTCACCATCAATACCATTTTGCATGATGATGAGCTGGAGCCGGCACGGCAGCTGTTGTGGCAGCTGTATGAGATTGGCGTAGACGCGGTGATTGTGCAGGACTTAGGGGTGATGGAAATGGATCTGCCGCCACTGGAGATCCATGCCAGCACCCAGACCGATATTCGCACCTTGGAGAAAGCTAAATTTCTCTCCCAGGCTGGCTTTTCCCAGTTGGTGTTAGCTCGCGAGCTGAATCTGCAAGAAATCCGTGAGATCAGCCAGAATGTCGATTCAGCCATTGAGTTTTTTATTCACGGTGCGCTGTGTGTGGCCTTTTCCGGGCAGTGCAATATTTCCCATGCGCAGACCGGACGCAGTGCCAACCGCGGTGATTGCTCACAAGCCTGCCGCTTGCCTTACACCCTAAAAGACGATGAGGGCCGTGTTGTTGCCTATGACAAGCACTTGTTATCAATGAAGGATAATAATCAAAGTGCCAATTTGGCTGATCTGGTGGATGCTGGGGTGCGCTCCTTTAAGATTGAAGGGCGCTATAAGGATATGACTTATGTGAAAAACATCACTGCGTATTACCGTCAGCAGTTGGATGCGATTTTACTGGAGCGCCCTGAGTTGGCTCGCTCATCCAGTGGCTTTACCGAACACTTTTTTGTGCCCGACCCAGATAAAACGTTCCACCGCGGCAGCACTGACTATTTCGTCAGTGAGCGTAAAATTGATATCGGTGCTTTTGACTCGCCCAAGTTCGTTGGGTTGCCAGTGGGTGAGATAATTGGGGTTGGCAAGCAAGATATTAGCGTGCAGACCACCGAACCATTGGCCAATGGTGATGGTTTAAACGTTTTGTATAAGCGTGAGGTTGTCGGTTTTCGCGCCAATACTGTGCAGCAACTCTGCGAGTATGAGCAAGATGGTCAGCTCGTGCGTCAATACCGCGTGGTGCCCAATGACATGCCGGCTGAGCTTAAACAGTTACGTCCACCCTATGCATTGAATCGCAATATGGACCATAACTGGCAGCAAGCCTTACAGAAAAAGTCTGCCGAGCGTCGCGTGCTAGTGAACTGGCAGGTGCAACTGGATGAGCAACAGCTCACTTTAACGGTGAATAGTGCTGATGGGGTTAGCGTCAGTGTGCAGCAGTCAGGTCCGTTTAGTCTGGCCAGCAACCCTGAGCAGGCCGAGATGCAGATTAAGGACACGCTGAGCAAGCTGGGAACGACTATTTATCACTCTCAGCACATTGCACTAGAGGCTGAGCAGGCGTGGTTTGTGCCGGGCTCGCAGTTAAAAACTTTGCGCCGTGAGGCCGTTGCCGCGTTAACTGCTGCGCGTATTGCCGCACACCCTAAGGGCTTTCGTAAACCTGTGAGTGATCCGCCGCCGGTTTACCCTGAGTCGCATTTAACCTTTTTGGCCAATGTCTACAATGAAAAAGCCCGTGCGTTTTATCACCGTTACGGTGTACAGCTGATTGATGCAGCTTATGAAGCTCACGAGGAGGCGGGCGATGTGCCAGTGATGATCACCAAACACTGCTTGCGCTTCTCGTTTAACTTATGCCCCAAGCAAGCTAAGGGGGTAACTGGTGTGCGCACTAAAGTTAAGGATATGCAGCTGGTGCATGGCGATGAGGTGCTGACCCTGAAGTTTGATTGTAAGCCCTGCGAGATGCACATTATCGGCAAGATGAAAGGCCATATTCTCAATATGCCGCAGCTGGGCAGCGCTCAAGCCAATAGCAATGTTGTGGGTCATATCAGCCCTGAAGACTTGCTGAAAACCATCAAACGTTAGAGTTAGAGATTGATTGGCAGACTGACGCTGTGCGCATATGCTTTGCGCACAGCACAGGCGCTGCAAATAGCGTACAAATTCCTGTACTCTAAATAACTCAAATTTTGGCCCAAAGCCTCAGTAATCATCGCCTTAGCACGGAGCGCCCAGCACTAAAATGTCTCATTTACTCCGCATCATCATGATCAACGGCCACCTGCAAGGCGTTGTCGAGCTCGAC
>JAAYTE010000147.1 GCA_012518175.1 Gammaproteobacteria bacterium
GCAGTCCTAGTGCAAGAGGGGGAAATTATTGGCCAGGGTTTTAACAGTCCCATTAGCTTAAATGATCCCAGCGCTCATGCGGAAGTGCAGGCTATTCGGGATGCCGCTACTCGGTTGAAAAACTATCGACTGCCTGCGACAACGCTGTATGTCACTTTGGAGCCGTGCCATATGTGTGCTGGTTTAATTGTGCATGCGCGAATAGCGCGGGTGGTATTTGCAGCCAGTGAGCCGCGTGCCGGTGCGGTGGCCAGTCAAGGAAGTTTCTTTGCCCAGCCGTTTCTTAACCACCGCGTAGAAGTCAGTGGTGGTGTGTTGGCGCAGGAATCCGCGCAGATGCTCAAGGCATTTTTTAAGGCGCGGCGTTAGGCTGCTTAAGGCGTAATAACATCTGGATCCTTTGGCTGACTCGACTGGCTGGGCGCCTCAAAGCCTGGCGCGTGGGTAGTACCGCTGGCAAGGCTAGTGCCTTCGATTTGCGGTTGTGTCACCCAAGTTAAAATGTCGTAATAACGGCGAATATTATTGACGAAGTGAACTGGCTCACCGCCGCGAGCATAACCGTAGCGGGTTTTGCTGTACCACTGCTTTTGCGCTAAACGCGGCAGGATGTTTTTTACGTCCAGCCATTTGTTTGGGTCTAAACCTTCTGCTGCAGTGAGTTTGCGTGCATCTTCCAGGTGGCCCATGCCAACGTTATAAGCAGCAAGGGCAAACCAGATGCGATCTGCAGGGTGAATGCTTTCCGGCAATTGCGCCATCAGTAAAGCAATGTAACGTGCGCCACCTTCAATGCTTTGCTTGGGGTCTAAACGGTTTTTAACTCCCATAGCCTTAGCGGTGCGTTGGGTGAGCATCATTAAACCGCGTACGCCAGTTTTTGAAGTGGCGGTGGGTAGCCAGTGGGATTCTTGATAGCCCATGGCGGCCAATAAGCGCCAATCAACTGCATGGTTATTGCCTGCATCACGAAAAGCTGCCTCATAGCTGGGTAGGCGCTCTTGTAAGTGCCGAGCAAAAGCATTTGCACCAACATAGCCTAAGGTATCAACATGCCCGTAGTAGCGCTCAGCCAGCTGCTGCAATAACCCGGATTGTTTGGCATTGGCTAAGAAACGGTTGATTTCGTTGAGCAGGCTGACATCTTCACCAGCGGCAATTGCCCAGCTTTGCTGCAGGCTGTCTTGCAGGGTAAAGGCGATACGAATGTTGGGGAAGTACACCTGATTCATGGCAACTTGGTTTGAGTTGACTAAGGTCAGGTCGATTTGCTCTTCATCGACCATGCGCAATAAATCCACATTCTCCACCTGATCAGACACGGCGTAAGTGAGGTTGGGGACTTCTTGCTTAAGCGTTTGCAGGTTTTCTTCGTGGATGCTGCCTTTGAGTACCAGCAGTTTTTTATCTGCTAAGTGCTTAGGCTGCTTAGGGCGCGGGTTTTTCTGGTGATAAATAACCTGCGAAGCAACTTCTAAATAAGGGTCAGAAAAGCGTACATTGGCTAAGCGCTCAGTGGTTGAGATTAAACCGGCAGCGGCCAAGACTGGGCCTTCTTCCTCATCAAGACGGTTGAACAGCTGGTCGATGTTGTCCGCGGTTTCGATTTTTAGCTCAACGCCCAATTGCTCAGCGAAGCGTTTCACCAGTTCATACTCAAACCCAGTATCGCCATTACGGTCTTGGAAGTAGGTCGATGGGCTATTGCGGGTAATGACATGCAAAACCCCTTGCTCTTGGATTTTTTGCAAAGCGTTAGGAGTCGGCTTGCTGCACCCACTTAAAATCAGGAGCAAGCTGGCTGCGCAGCTGAGAAGTAGGCCGCGAATTGGGAAAGTGATCAGTGAGCTCATGGGCGCAGTATACGCAATTGCTTCTTCAAGCAGCAAAGAAAAGCGGCCAGCTCTGCTCAGTTAAAAGCGCAATAGGCAGTTATAAACTATTTTTTCAGCCAATAAATATCTGTTTAGTAGATTTGGATGGTTATTTATTGCCGTGGGGACTAGAATATCCGCCCAATTCACACAACTTTTCTGAGGCTGTCACGACGATGCTGATCTTGCGCGGCGCTCCTGCCCTATCTGCTTTTCGCCACGAGAAACTTTTTGAACAATTGCGTCAGAAGGTCCCCTCTGTCAGCGGTTTGTACGCTGAGTTTGCTCATTTTGTTGAGGTTTCAGCTGCATTAAGCAGTGACGAGGGCCAAGTCCTCAGCCGCTTGCTAACCTATGGTCCAAGCGTACCAAGCCAAGAGCCAAGCGGGCGTTTATTTTTAGTGGTGCCGCGTTTTGGCACTATTTCACCCTGGTCCAGTAAGGCGACTGATATCGCGAAAAACTGCGGTCTGGCCAAAGTAGAGCGCATTGAGCGCGGTATGGCGTACTACATTACAGGCGACTACAGCGATACTGAGAGCCGGCTCATTGAGGCGGCTTTACATGACCGCATGACTCAATTAGTTCTGGGTGCGATGGAAGAGGCATCTGCCTTGTTTAGTCATGCCCAGCCGCGCCCATTGGCGGTCATTGATGTGCTTACCGGCGGTATTGAAAGCTTAGAAAAAGCCAATATTGATCTAGGTTTGGCACTGGCTGAAGATGAGGTTGAGTATTTAGTTAACAGTTTTAAAAAGCTGGGCCGTAATCCGCATGATGTTGAGCTGATGATGTTTGCGCAAGCCAACTCTGAGCATTGCCGTCATAAAATCTTTAATGCCAGCTGGGATGTGGATGGTCAGGCGCAAGAAAAATCCTTGTTTGCCATGATCAAAAACACTTTCCAAATGAACAGTGAAGGTGTGCTATCTGCTTATAGTGATAATGCCTCAGTGATTGAAGGTTTTAGCGCTGGTCGTTTCTTTCCAGATCCAGAAACAGGCGAGTATGCTGCTCATCAAGAGCCCATTCATATCTTGATGAAAGTTGAAACCCATAACCACCCAACCGCCATTGCTCCTTTTCCTGGTGCTTCAACAGGTTCCGGTGGTGAGATTCGTGACGAAGGTGCGACCGGTCGCGGCTCTAAGCCCAAAGCAGGTTTAACCGGCTTTACGGTGTCTAACTTAAATATCCCAGGCTATATTCAGCCTTGGGAAGTGCCGTACGGCAAGCCTGAGCGCATTGTGAATGCGCTGGATATTATGCTTGAAGGCCCGCTCGGTGGTGCTGCGTTTAATAATGAGTTTGGTCGACCGGCAATTACCGGTTACTTTCGCTCTTTTGAGCAGGCAGTTGCTAGCCCCCGCGGACCTGAAGTGCGCGGTTACCACAAACCAATTATGTTGGCCGGTGGTTTAGGTAATATCCGTGCTGAGCACGTGCAAAAAGATGACATTGCTGTTGGCAGTAAGTTGATTGTTCTTGGCGGCCCAGCCATGTTAATTGGCTTGGGTGGTGGTGCAGCGTCGTCTATGGCGACAGGTGCATCGTCTGCTGATTTGGATTTTGCTTCCGTGCAGCGTGAAAACCCAGAAATGGAGCGCCGTTGTCAGGAAGTAATCGACAGCTGCTGGCAGCTGGGTGATGACAACCCGATCAGCTTTATTCATGACGTAGGGGCCGGTGGTTTATCCAACGCTTTCCCTGAGCTGGTGAATGATGCGGGTCGCGGCGGTATCTTTAATTTACGCAACATTCCCAATGACGAGCCGGGCATGAGCCCGCTAGAGATTTGGTGTAATGAATCGCAAGAGCGTTACGTGATGGCAGTCACGCCAGAAAACCTCGAGCGTTTTGCGGCTATTTGTGAGCGCGAGCGTTGCCCTTATGCGGTAGTCGGTGAGGCCACTGCTGAGCGTCATTTGACTGTAAATGACAGTCACTTTGCGAATACGCCGGTGGATATGCCGCTGGATGTCTTGCTGGGTAAACCGCCGCGTATGCACCGTAGCGTCACCCGTGAAGCTGAGGTGGCGGATGACTTTGCTGCTGCTCAGTACAATCTGCAAGACGTTACCGAGCGCATTTTGCGCCACCCAACCGTGGGTAGCAAAAGCTTCTTAATCACCATCGGTGACCGCAGTGTGACGGGCTTAGTTGCCCGCGATCAGTTTGTTGGCCCATGGCAAGTGCCAGTGGCAGATTGCGCAGTAACCGCTAGCAGCTTTGATGCTTATGTGGGTGAAGCCATGGCCATGGGCGAGCGTACACCTTTAGCTGTGTTGGATGCACCAGCCTCGGGCCGTATGGCGGTGGGTGAAGCTGTCACTAACCTTGCCGCGGCACGTATCAATAAGATTTCTGATATTCGTTTGTCAGCCAACTGGATGGCGGCAACTGGGCATCCAGGTGAAGACGCGCGTCTGTACGACACTGTGCAAGCCGTCGGTATGGAGCTGTGTCCAGCATTGGGTATTACCATTCCGGTGGGTAAAGACTCGATGTCGATGAAAACCAGTTGGGCTGATGAAGGCACGGAAAAATCCGTAACTTCGCCGCTCTCTTTGGTGATTACTGGTTTTGCACCTGTCCCTGATATTCGTCAAACCATGACTCCGCAGCTGCGTTTAGACAAAGGCGACAGTGCTTTAGTGCTGATTGACTTAGGTCGCGGACAAAACCGTTTAGGCGCTTCAATTTTTGCCCAGGTTTACAGCCAAGTTGGCCAGAGCACACCGGATGTAGACAGTGCTGAGGATCTAAAAGCATTTTTTAGCACCATCCAAAGCCTCAATGCCGAGCAGAAATTGCTGGCTTACCATGACCGTTCTGATGGTGGTTTATTGACCACTGTCTTAGAAATGGCCTTTGCTGGGCACTGTGGTTTAGACATTAACTTGGATGCTTTAAAGATTGCCGAGGAGCAGGTGAACGCAGCGCTACTTAACGAAGAGTTAGGTGCGGTGGTACAGGTGCTAAGCTCTGATCTTGATGCCGTGCTTGCAGCATTTGCCCAAGCTGGATTAGCGGAGTGTGTCAGTGTTATTGGTCGCCCAGTGGCAGGTGATAGCGTAAAAGTTAGCCTTGCTGATCAAGCAGTCTTTAAAGGCGAACGTCGTTTGCTGCAGCGGATTTGGACAGAAACCAGCTATCAGATCCAGCGTTTACGTGATAATGCTGAATGTGCTGAGCAAGAGTTCGAAGCCTTATTGGATCAAGAAGACCCAGGTTTATCCGCTAAGCTGACATTTGATATTAATGCTGA
>JAAYTE010000018.1 GCA_012518175.1 Gammaproteobacteria bacterium
GCAGGCTGCGTATTCTACATTAGAACCTTAGCCTGTCAAGCTTAATTTTTAAGATATTTCCTTAAGAATCAAACTCTTACGTTAAGCAGCTGTTGCTGTGTTTGCCTAACGAGGTGCGCATTCTACAGCAACAGCCTGCTCTGTCAACATCAAATACAAAACAAATGCAAAAAACTCTAAACATCCTCCTGCTGGCTATTTTTACGGCTGCGCATATGCAAAACATACTGCACCGGACCAGAGAGAGCGTATACAAGAAACAATAACAGCAAAATTCTTGGCGGATCACTAAATACTACTGCAAAAGCTAGCACCACCACTAAAATAGCAACAAAAGGCACACGCCCCTTAAAGTCAAAGTCTTTAAAGCTGTAATACTTAACGTTGCTCACCATTAACATGCCAACAGCTGCAACCAGAACAGCAAAAAGAATAATCAGTACAAATGCTAAATCAACGGCACCAACACCATTATCACTTAACGCCCAAACCACCCCAGCGACAACACCCGCAGCAGCTGGACTAGCCAAACCAACAAACCAACGCTTATCGACCACGCCTATCTGAGTATTGAAGCGCGCCAAACGCAATGCCGCGCAAGCCACATAGATGAATGCTATGGTCAAACCCACATTGCCTAACTCCGACAACGTCCACTGATACGCCATAATTGCTGGTGCCAAACCGAAAGCAACCATATCCGACAGCGAGTCATACTCAGCGCCGAAAGCACTTTGTGTATTAGTGATCCGCGCTACTCGCCCATCTAAGCCATCAAGCACCATAGCCACAAACACAATCGCTGCGGCCATAGTGAAGTCGCCACTAATGGAACACATAATGGAGTAAAACCCAGCAAATAAATTTGCTGTGGTAAACAGGTTCGGCAATAAGTACACACCTCTGTGGCGTACTTTACGCCCCTCACTGTCATGACCTTCCTCTACGTGCTCATCAATTGGCAACAAACTTTCAATAGATGACTCTCTGTCGTGTTCTTCAGGACGCTGACTCATAAACTTCCTTAAGCTTCTTTTAGGTAATAAGCCAATCTATCTGGCAATGCCGTTATTTTATACTAAATAAACACCAGAAACGAAAAACGCGGCCTAAGCCGCGTTTTTCAATTGTAAGTAAATCAGTTTTTTGATTTATCAACAATTTTGTTAGCTGAGATCCATGGCATCATGGAACGCAGCTTCTCACCAACAACCTCAATACCGTGCGCAGCATTGTTGCGACGATTTGCTGTCATTGAAGGATAGTTGGTTGCACCTTCAGTGATGAACATTTTCGCATACTCACCATTCTGAATACGCTTTAGAGCATTACGCATTGCTGCGCGTGACTCATCGTTAATCACTTCAGGACCAGTTACATACTCACCGTACTCTGCGTTGTTAGAAATTGAGTAGTTCATATTCGCAATACCGCCTTCGAACATAAGGTCTACAATCAATTTCAACTCGTGCAAGCACTCAAAGTACGCCATCTCTGGCGCATAACCAGCTTCAACTAAAATTTCAAAACCTGCTTTTACTAGCTCAACGGTACCACCACACAGAACAGCTTGCTCACCGAACAAGTCAGTCTCTGTTTCATCTTTAAACGTGGTTTCAATAATACCGGTACGTCCACCACCTACGCCGCTAGCGTAAGATAGTGCAACATTTTTCGCATTACCCGATGCATCCTGGTAAATAGCGATCAAGTCAGGAATTCCACCGCCTTTCACAAACTCAGAACGCACAGTGTGACCTGGCGCTTTTGGTGCAATCATGATCACGTCAAGGTCAGCACGTGGCGTAACCTGGTTGTAGTGAACAGAAAAACCGTGAGCAAAAGCTAGGGTTGCGCCTTTCTTTAGGTTTGGCTCTAACTCTTCTTTATAGAGCTGACCCTGGAACTCGTCGGGCGTAAGCACCATAACAACATCTGCTGCTTTCACTGCAGAGGCAACATCAGCAACTTTCAAACCGTGTGCTTCTGCTTTGGCAATCGAAGAAGAACCAGCACGCAGACCAACTGTGACATCCACTCCTGAGTCCTGCAGGTTACATGCATGCGCATGACCTTGTGAACCATAACCAATAATGGCTACTTTTTTACCCTTGATGATGGATAGATCACAATCTTTGTCATAGTAAACTTTCATAAAAATCTCCTAAATTTGAAAGGCCCCTGCCCCTCAGAGTTAATTCAAAGGCTTAAAACTTTATCGCCACGGGCAATACCTGTTACACCACTGCGCACCACTTCTAAAATAGAAGCTGGGCCAATCGCCTGGATAAAGCTGTCTAGTTTATCGGTTGTACCCGCTAACTGCACGGTGTACAGGCTTGGCGAAACATCAACAATTTGACCTCTGAAAATATCAGCAGTCCTTTTAATTTCTGCACGTTGTGCACCACTGGCTTTAATTTTAACCAGCATCAACTCACGCTCAATGTGCGCACTTTCAGACAGATCAACCAACTTAACCACTTCAATTAGCTTGTTAAGGTTTTTAGTGATCTGCTCGATCACCTCTTCCTTACCCGCTGTGGTCAAAGTCAAACGTGACAAGGTCGGGTCCTCTGTCGCAGCAACGGTTAAGCTCTCAATGTTGTAGTTACGCTGTGAGAACAAACCAATTACACGGGATAATGCACCCGGCTCATTTTCCATTAATAATGAAATAATATGTCTCATGATTATGTCCGCTCCGTTTTGCTGAGCCACATATCGCGCATCGCGCCATCACGAATCTGCATGGGGTACACGTGCTCACTGGTGTCCACTTGAATATCTAAGAATACTAAGCGATCTTTCATCGCAAAGGCTTCTTCCATTTTCGGTTTCAAATCTTTCAAGTCAGTAATTCGCATACCTACATGACCGTAAGCCTCAACCAACTTCACGAAGTCAGGCAACGACTCCATGTAAGAGTGGGAGTAACGGCTGTTGTAAACCATGTCTTGCCACTGACGAACCATGCCTAAAGCACCGTTATTCAGGTTAATAATCTTAACTGGCAAGTCATACTGCAAGCAGGTGGACAGCTCTTGAATATTCATTTGAATGCTGCCTTCACCGGTAACACAGGCAACATCATCGTCTGGGAAGTTCAGCTTAATGCCCATAGCAGCAGGAAAACCAAAGCCCATCGTGCCTAAACCACCTGAGTTAATCCAGCGATTAGGCTTATTAAAGCGGTAGTACTGCGCAGCAAACATCTGATGCTGCCCAACATCTGAGGTTACAAAAGCATCGCCTTTAGTCACCTCAGACAAGGTTTCAATAACAGTTTGCGGCTTAATAATAGTGCCGTCACCGCTATCGTACGGGAACAGCTTGCCATTACCGCGCCACTCGTCAATTTGCTTCCACCAGCTAGCAACCACATCAGGGTTAGGCTTAGTGCCGATATCTTTCAGCGCTGCCAACATATCATTGAGCACGCTATCAACCGGCCCAACAATTGGGATGTCAGCTTTAATCGTCTTAGAAATGGACGCTGGATCGATATCAATGTGAATGATTTTTGCATTAGGGCAGAACTTAGCTGCACCATTAATCACGCGGTCGTCAAAACGCGCGCCAATAGCAATCAATACATCACAATGGTGCATCGCTAAGTTAGCGGTATAGCTACCATGCATACCCAGCATACCAACGAACTGACGATCATCACCGGGGTAGCAACCCAGGCCCATCAGAGTATTGGTAACGGGAGCATTGAGTTGCTGCGCCATTTCTGTCAACTGTTTTGAAGCCCCACCCAGGATCACCCCACCACCGGCGTAAATCATTGGACGCTTCGCAGCAAGCAGCATTTCTGCAGCTTTACGAATCTGCCCTGAATGACCACGGGTTGCAGGCGCATAGGAGCGCAATTTGGCTTTTTTCGGGTAGCTGTACTCAAACTTATCAATTGGGTTAGTCATATCCTTAGGGACATCAATAACCACTGGACCTGGTCGGCCCGACTCAGCTAAATAGAAAGCCTTTTTAATCACCTCAGGAATTTCTGAGGGATGCTTAACAATGAAGCTGTGTTTAACAATGGGTCGTGAGATACCGATCATATCGGTTTCTTGGAACGCATCAGTACCAACCATATCACTTTGGACCTGGCCGGAAATAACCACCATCGGGATTGAATCCATAAAGGCTGTAGCAATGCCAGTAATAGCATTGGTTGCACCAGGCCCCGAGGTTACAAAGACAACGCCTGCTTTACCAGTAGCACGGGCATAACCATCGGCCATATGCGTTGCCGCTTGCTCGTGGCGCACTAGAATGTGCGTCAGAGCAGGCTCTTTGAATAATGCATCATAGATATGCAATATGGCTCCACCTGGGTAGCCATAAATATATTTAACACCTTCGTCACGCAGTGAACGAACGAGCATTTCTGCGCCGGATAAAAGTTCCACAGTAACACCTCTAAAACGCCAGAATACCACCCTTCATCAAGGGCAATCTGATTATAGGTTGCTGTTATTTGCAGCATGGGCGACGGTGATTGCCGACTACCAAGCCACCTAAATTAAGCAGCATAGAGAAACCCGAATGTCTAAAGGCTCCTCACCCAGCGCGAGGTAACGCGATACGGGTATAGCGGGCGGCACGGGTACGCACCTCATGAACCAACAATGCTATAAACGCCTTTTTGAGGCGAGCATCATAGCAAGCAGTGAATTGTTCGGATTCAGCAGCCTCAAGTCAAGCATTACGAGACAATTCTCTCATTATTTAGGCTGCTTACTGTATATGATAGGTATTTATAGGCCTAGTACGCAACCACAAGGTGGTTATCTATGTTTTAAGGTATATTTAACTCTAGTGTTAATTTGTTTATTTTTAGCTTTATTGCTCACACACAGTAAGGAAAACCCATGCGCCGTTTAGCAACTATCACCAGCTTATTATTGGTATGCAGCTCTTCGATACTCGCCGCACCCATTTACAAGTGGGTGGATGCGCAAGGAACAACCCACTTTGGCTCAGAACCTCCGGCCAATCAAAAAGTAGAGAGCATCAATACCAAGGTTTTTCAGCCCCCTGTGCCAGAAAGAACTGCGGGACAAGCGGCAGCGGAAGAAGCTAGAAAGAGTTCAAACACCCAAGCAGACATAGACCGCGAAGTACGCAAGCAAATTGCCGAAGAAGAAAAAGCACTAAAGAAATACTGCTCTGAAATCCGCTACAACTTGGCCCAACTGGAAAACAATCCGCGCGTACTCGCTGACATCGATGGCACACCCACGCGACTCAGTGAAGAGGAACGCCAAGCACGTATTGCTGAAATAAAGACCGCAATTAACGAGCGCTGTACTGATATCAAATAACAACCAGCGCGATTTTATCCAGGGCAAAATCTAGTGCAAACGATGCGGCGTCATAATTGCTGCATCGATGTTTTTTAGACAGCTCAAAACGTTGCTTACCGTTATGCCTTTCTCGCGATAAACAACCTCAGCCATTTCATAAATTGCACACTGTTGGGGCAAGTTATGCTCCGAGCTCGCTAGGCTGCGCATACGCGGAATAAAAACCCACTGCAACCATTGCGAGAACTCCAACGTATCAACACAAAACGGCTGCTGACTCTGCAGTGCTTGCGCGCTTGGTGGCTGCTGCTCCCACCAGCCAAGCTCTTGCAGCTGCTGCTCCAGCTCAGCTAGCAACATCAGCAAGCGTTGTTTTACCTGTATCACCATTACAAATTCACCCGCGCACGACGCTCTGCCTCTTGAGCGCCAGCAGTATTACCTTGCTGGGTGCGGGCGCGAGCAATTAGATCCCATAGCCCAGCCTGCAATTGCGGCCGGCCATTGCTATAACTTAAAGCGCGCTGAGCCAGCTGCTCAGCCTGCCCCGCATCGCCTTGTGCTAGACGCACTTCTGCTAAACGGTAAAGAACTTGCGGCTCGCGGGGAGCGATACGTTGCGCACGCTCTAAACTTGAAGCTGCGCCATTATAATCACCACCGGACTGCTGTTGCTTAGCTGTCGTTAGCAAGGCTAAAACAGGCCCATCTAACTGCTCATCGGCAGCTAAACGCGCTTGACCACCTATGGGTGCGGCAGGTGATGTACGCTCACTGCGATTTGTCTCAGTAACTGGCTGTGATTCTGGGCTGTACACTTTAATGCCACCAATCGGCGCGCTAGGTACAGCGTAGGCTTGCACAACATCAGCGTCGTCTCTTTGAGTCCTGCCTGCTCCTGTGACCTGCGTCCCTGTATTTTTAGTCTCGGCAGTTTGTCGTGCACGATTGTCACGCATAACGCCCGGTGTCAGCGGCCCGCCACTTTCCACAACAGGTATATTGCTGTATTGAGTGCCTGCACAGCCGCCTAATAAGGCTGCTAAGGCAATTAAAACGACTGCATGCTTACTCACGTTTATTCCCCATCAAAGTTTAATTTAACCAACTGCGAATCCAGCTTTTCACTGACTCAACCGGCGCCGGCAAGGAAGTTGGCTTGTCACAGGACTCGCCAGGCAATGGCTCACTGCCGCGAATATAAGGCATTTGTACAGCACCTGGGCAATCTTTGGCACTACCTAAGCCAGAATAAGCATCCACCCATACCGTGACAATATTGTCTGGCGGCGACATATTTAACGATCTTGGTGCAGCTTGCTGCATAAAATTTGCCCACACTTGCAGTGCACCACTGGCACCCGTAAGTGGAGTTTGGCCGTTATCATCGCGCCCCATCCACACCACTGCCAACAAGTCCTGACCAAAGCCAGCAAACCAACTGTCGCGCAAATCATTACTGGTGCCGGTTTTTCCAGCCAGCACAGTGGAGTCAGGTACACGGTTATATACCGAGCGTCCTGTGCCCTCAGTCATTACCCGGCGCATGGCCTCTTGGGTTAAATAAATAGCCCCAGCATCAAAACGCTGCTCAATACTATAAGGGTAACGTCCTAATGGCTCACCCTCTGCATTCAAGACACTGCGTATCGCTCGCAACGGGGTATTAAAGCCACCATTGGCAATGGTTTGGTACATATCAGCGACCTCAATGGGGCTC
Source organism: Gammaproteobacteria bacterium (assembly GCA_012518175.1). Taxonomy (GTDB): domain Bacteria; phylum Pseudomonadota; class Gammaproteobacteria; order Pseudomonadales; family Pseudomonadaceae; genus Denitrificimonas. The sequence continues at coordinate 7,036 of JAAYTE010000018.1, forward strand.
AGGCTACCAGCACCCAAAAGCATAGATGGGTACGCGGGCCAATCACGCTCAACCCCAAGTCGACGCACCGTATTTAACACTCGCGGAACACCCATTTCCAAACCAAGCTTGGCAGTGGAGAGGTTATAGGACTGCGCCAGCCCTTGATATAAAAACACTGTGCCATGCTCTTTACGGTCATAGTTTTGCGGTGTCCAAACTTGTCCATTGCGGCTCTTCACCGAGAACGTTTCATCTTGTAAGTAATGTGTCAAAGTGTACTGGCTCGGCTGCTCCAGCGCAGTTAGATACACCGCTGGCTTTATCAGCGAACCAATCGGTCGTACCGCATCCAGTGCGCGATTAAATCCGGCATAGCGCGGCTGACGACTCCCCAGCAGCGCCAGCACTTCACCTGTTTCCGGGTTGCTGACCACCACCGCCGACTCAACTTCATCAATGCCTTTGCGCCCAGCCAGTTGTTTATAGGTTTGGGTCAAAGACTCCTCAGCCTTACGCTGCAGGATGGGGTCAAAGCTGGTAAAGATACTCAAGCCTTCTTCGGTTAAATCCTGATCGCGATAATCCTCGCGTAGCTGACGCTTGACTAAATCCAAGAAGCCTGGGTAGGTGGTGTTAGCCAAACTGCCGCGTTTGGTAATGCCCAGTGGCGTTTTTTTCGCCTGCTCAGCCTGCTGCTCATCTACAATCCCTTGCTCTGCGAGCAGATTGATCACTAGGTTGCGTCGCTCTAAGGCTCGCTCCGGCTGACGACGCGGATTGTAATACGACGGGCCTTTAACCATGGCAACCAGTAAGGCAATTTGCTGCAGCTTTAGCTCAGCCAAAGGTTGACTGAAAAAATACTGGCTAGCCAAACCAAAACCATGCACAGCTCGCTGGCCATCCTGCCCTAAGAACACTTCATTTAGGTAGGCCTCTAAAATCTCTTCCTTGCTGTAGTGCAACTCAATCAACACCGACATCAAAGCTTCAGTAACTTTACGAGTTAAGGTGCGCTCATTGGTCAGAAAGAAGTTTTTCACCAGCTGCTGAGTCAAGGTGCTACCACCTTGGCGCAAAGATCCAGACGATGTATTAACCCACAAAGCACGGGCAATAGATTTGAGTGACACGCCATGATGCTGATAAAAGTCTCGATCTTCCACGGCAATTAAAGCTTGCGGCAGTAACTCAGGAACCTGATCCAAGCGAATTAAAATACGATCTTCTTGGTGCGCAGGGTATAGACCACCCACTAACAGCGGCTCTAAGCGCGCAACCGCCAAGGGGCTACCGTTAGCTTTAGTTAAGCTGGCAACACTCCCTCCAGAAAAGCGAACACGCACTGCCTGTGCTGGCTCAGCACCTTCATAAAACCGAAAACCACGCGTATGCAGCTCAACTGTATTACCATTGACCGATACTGCTCCTGCACTGCTGGCAGAGGTTTCATTGCGGTAACCTAAAGCATTCAGCTCAGTGAGAAAATCTTGTTTATTGAGCTTTTGTCCAGCAAATAACTCTAGCGGCCGCGCATAGACTTTGGCCGGCACCGTCCAACGCTTACCAGAAAACTTTTCTTGCACAACCGCATCAAGGTAAATAAGCACACCCGCAAGCAGGACCACGGCAACAATAAAAAGCTTAAATAGCAAACCTAGCCAGCGCTTTGAAGGCTTGGCTTTACGCGGGCTTGCCGCCTTTCTAGTAGGCCGAGAAGTTGTTTTTTTAGTCATGCTGGGAATTATACCTGTTTTGTTTCAGTTCAAAATGCATGTTGTTATAGTTTGCACAGTTGCGCACAGTTGCCATAATGCAAACATCATTTTATTACTTTCAAGGATCACCTGTGACTCAAGCCCTGATTGCCGCTTTACAAAACCCTGCGATCTTTGCGCATCCCGTCGAAGATTTTCAAGTCATCGAAACCCATATTTCCTGGGTTATTTTGACCGGTCCTTATGCTTATAAAATCAAAAAAGCAGTTAATTTCGGCTTTTTAGATTTTACTGAAATCAGTGCCCGCCAACATTATTGCTCCGAGGAAGTACGCTTAAATCAGCGTTTGACCGACGGTCTCTACCTCGAAGTTGTCGCTATCACTGGCTCGGCCGAGGCGCCGCAACTGAACGGTGAAGGCCCTGCCATTGAGTACGCAGTGAAAATGCGTCAATTCCCACAAACTCAATTGCTCGGTGATATGCAAAAGCGCGGCGAACTCTGTGAAACTCACATTGATGCTTTAGCCAAACAAATCGCCCGCTTTCACCATGAAGCCCCCGCAGTTCCCGCCGAGCACCCTCTGGGTGATCCGCATGCAATTATGGCACCCATTCGGCAAAACTTTGAGCAAATCCGCCCGTTACTCAGCGAAGCGGCTGATTTACAACAACTCGATGCGCTAGAAGCTTGGACTGAGGACAGTTTTACCCGTCTGCTCCCACTATTAGAGCAACGTCGCCACAATGGTTCAATTCGCGAGTGCCACGGTGATATCCACCTTGGTAACGCCACCTTGCTGGACGATGAAGTTGTACTGTTTGACTGCATTGAATTCAATGAAGCTTTCCGCTTAATTGACGTAGCCTCAGATGCCGCATTCTTAGCGATGGATCTTGAAGACCGTGGCTTAAAACCTTTAGCACGACGCTTCGTTAATGCTTGGTTAGAACTCACCGGCGACTACCAAGCGATGCAGCTGATCAACTTTTACAAAGCCTACCGCGCCATGGTACGCGGTAAAGTAAACCTGTTCCGCTTAGGCCAAGAAGAAGACCCTGTGCAGCGCGCCGTGATTGTGCGTCAGTACCGTAGCTATGCCAACTTAGCGGAAAGCTACTGCGCTATTCCATCCCGCCTACTGGCCATCACCCATGGCATCTCCGCTGTTGGGAAAAGCCACGTGGCAATGCGTTTAGTCGAAGCCTTAGGCGCGCTACGTTTTCGTTCAGACTTTGAGCGCAAGCGCTTATTTGGCGAGCAAGACAGCGAACAACAAAATACTTTAGGTGGTGGTATTTATAACCCCAACGCCAGTGCCGCAACCTACCAGCGTCTACATGCATTAGCGACGGAAGCATTACAAGCCGGCTTCCCCGTGGTGATTGATGCCACTTATTTAAAAACAGAGCAGCGCCATGCGGCCTGGCAGATTGCCGAAAGCACTGGCACACCGTTCTTAATTCTTGACTGCCAAGC
>JAAYTE010000148.1 GCA_012518175.1 Gammaproteobacteria bacterium
ATATCATCAAAGTTGCGTGCAAACACTGCGTTTAAAAAGCCACCCAAGGCAAACACTGCAGAAGTAAAGACAATCACCACAATGGTAATCGGCAGGCTATACACCTGCAGCTCGGTAAAAAACAACGACAACACAGAGACAATGGCTGCAACACCTAGGCCGCGTAAAATACCGCCAATCACATAACCAATCAAAATGGTATGCGGTGAAACCGGTGACACCATCAATTCCTCAATGGAGTGCTGAAACTTCGCACTAAAAAAGCTCGACACTACGTTGCTGTACGAGTTGGTAATAACCGTCATCATGATTAAGCCCGGCACAATATATTGCATATACGTAAAGCCATGCATATCGCCGATTTGGCTACCAATTAAATTACCAAAAATCACAAAATATAAAACCATGGTAATCGCCGGCGGCAATAAGGTTTGCGGCCAAATACGTAAAAATCGTCGCGCTTCACGGTACACAATGGTTTGCAAAGCAATCAAATTAGACTTTAATTCTGCGCTCATGCTTGATCACCTTCCAAATTCTTCTCAACCAATGACACAAAAAGCTCCTCTAAGCGGTTACTTTTATTACGCAGACTCTGCACTTCAATCCCCAACGCCGAGAGCTGGGTGAATAACTCGGTCAAACCACGGTGTTTTTCCACATGCACTTGTAAAGTGCACTCGTCCAGTAGCTGGGTTGAATAGCCTTCCAGAATGGGGGCTTGTTGTTGCTTAGTATTGAGGTCCAGTAAAAACGTCTCTTTCGATAGCTGCCCAAGCAAGGCGCGCATGCTGGAGTTTTCGACAATATAGCCGTGATCAATAATGGCGATATTGCGGCACAACTGCTCTGCTTCTTCCAAATAGTGCGTGGTGAGAATAATCGTTGTACCTTGCTCATTGAGCTCAGTTAAGTATTCCCACATGGAGCGGCGCAATTCAATATCAACACCAGCAGTTGGCTCATCAAGAATCAGCAAGCGCGGCCTGTGCATCAAGGCTCGGGCGATCATTAAGCGCCGCTTCATCCCCCCGGAAAGCATCCGCGAAGCAACATTGCGCTTATCCCACAACCCCAGCTGCTTAAGTAACTCTTCTGCCCGCCCCCGTGCCTCTTTGAGTTTAATACCGTAATAACCCGCCTGGGTCGTAAGGATATTGTGTGCCGTTTCAAACTGGTTAAAGTTGAATTCTTGCGGCACCAAACCAATGCAGCGTTTGAGCGCCAAAGGATCAGTATCCAAATCATGGCCAAAAACCTGCACGCTACCACTGGTTTTGTTGACTAGGGTCGAGAGAATGCCAATGGTCGTGGATTTACCAGCACCGTTAGGGCCTAACAAAGCAAAGAAATCACCCTCGGCCACCTCTAAATCAACCCCCTTCAGGGCCTCAAAGCCATTTGCATAGCTTTTTCGTAATTGTTTAATAGATAACGCTAAAGTCATAATATTTGCACGCACACATAAGATTTAAATATATAAATGGGGGCTAAGCGGTATTTTACAAGCTGCCGTCTGTTCAGCGCCTCACAACTCACCCAGCAAATAGAACTCACCCTGACTCCACACCCCCAGAACTTGTTTAGCATTTTGCGTCTGCTCTACCCCGTACTCCACTAACGCATAAAAATCACTGCGCTGTAATAGCACCGCTAGATTATCGCCAATGGATACATAGGGTGCTGGCTCCTGACTATCCGGGTCAGTTTTAACTCGCAATGGATGCTGCGGGCCAATCACCAAACTGTCGCCCAAGTTGGTCGTAACATACACCTGTTGCGCACTGCCCTCGCCCTCCACAGTCAAACTGACCGAAACAAAAGGCGCGTCTTCCACCTCAATACTGAGCTTTTCCACGGGTGTAACTAAAAAATACTGCTCACCTTCACGGCGCAGTAAACGGGAGAACAGTTGCACTAAAGCAGGACGGGCAATTTCACTGCCCTGATAGAACCAGCGCCCATCACGGGCAATACGCATCTCACTGTCACCGCGCTGCGTGGGCTGCCAATCCGCACTGTATGCCAAGCGCTCTGCGCTTTGGGCCAGACGTTGCAAGATGTGTGGGCTGACATGGCTGGACATAAGAAAACCTTACTTAAGAGTTTAAACCTAACAAGCGCCGCGCATAGTCACGCATGGCTGGGCGAATCATGTCTTCAGGCTTAGTGTTATAAAATCGTAAAAAACCGCCTCGGTTGCGGATATTGGCGGTATCTATGAGTTGACCGGTACCGACCTCAACCAGCATCAAGTGAATTGAGCCGCGATCCACGCCGATGCGTGCGCCAGTATCTTTCCTCTTTTTGAACTCATCCCAATTACCAATGCGGTCATTGCCTTGGGCAAAACGGGTATACAGCAAATAGTCTGCACCTGCTGTACGGGCAGCGCTGAGCGCCTCTTCATAGCCAAGCGGCGTTGGCGAGCGACTCAAGCGCGGAAAGTATTCAATAAAGGCATTGAAAGATTCTTGCGCCACAATATTGGGCTGAGCACTTGGATGCCCCAATGGGACAAAGTGACCTTGGCTAATATAAATATAAGAATCATCTTGCAAGCGCCATGTATTCGCCCGCTTGAGCTCAGTATAATTAAGCAAGCCAATATCACGCAGGTGATACTCTGCCTCAGCGGTTAAGTCGCTCACTTTCATACAGGAGGCCAGCATAACTGCCAGCACCACCAGGAGTAATTGGCGCATACAACACCCTCTTCTCGCGTCAAAAAATAGCATCTGTTACTTGACTAGCAGGTTTTGCGCCAATGCAGACCTTGAGCAGCATTTATCCTTACAAACCGCGCTGCCACTCTTGCCGCAAAGCCATTGTATCTGGATGCTCGATGGCTTGTTGCAATTGCGCAAGCATACGCTGTTTATCAACCCCTAAAGTGCCCTTAAGGGGTAAATAATTAGAAGCATGATCACTGCGAAACACAGTATTGTTAAGCTCTAACTGGCTCATTAAACGCTGTAACTCAATAAACAAACCATGCTGATCAAGTGGCTCAAAATCAGTAAAGCGCTCTTTAAAACGCGCATCACCTAAAGGAAAGCTAACCACTAAGGTCGATAGATACTCGGGTTGCGCTGCATTCATTAGGGCAGCGGACTGATCCGCATGCTGCGCACTCAATGAGCGTCCACCCAAACCATTGAGGATCATCACTGAGCGGACAATACCGGCCTCACCTAACTTAGTTAAAGCACTTAAGGTGGAGGCATAGGTTTCACCCTTATTGACCCTAGCCAGCACTTCATCATCACCTGATTCGGCACCGACATAAACCATTTTTAAACCGGCATCAGCCAGCTCTTGTAGCTCGCTGACAGATTTGTTTTTTAAGTTGCTCGGCAAGCAGTAGCTGGTGACCCGATTCACCGTGGGCAAGTGCTCTTGAATAGCTTGCAAAATTGTCAGCAAGCGCCGCGTCGACAGCGCTAAAGCATCACCATCGGCAAGAAACACCCGCTGCACAATCATTTGTTCAGCGACCTGCTTGATCTCACTTAACACTTGCGCTTCATCGCGCACCGAGAACTTCTTCTGCGGTGCAGTGTACATCTCGCAAAACGTACATTTATTCCATGAGCAACCATTAGTCACCGGCAGTATTAACGACTGCGCCTCACTGGGTGGACGAAACACCGGCTCAATATATTGAATAGGCATTAACAACTACTCCTCGACACTTGGCTCAATCACTTCTTCGCCAGCATCATCACGCTTAACGCGCTTGTTACCCATGCGCACACCAATATCCATCAGAAACTGGAAAAAGCCTTCCTGATCCTCAAGCACATTACTCCAGAATGGCGAATGGTAGAGCGCAACCGCACCGTGCACCAAAGCCCAAGCCGCACAGTAATGGAAGTAAGGCGGCACATCTTCCAGCTTGCCCTCTTCAATGCGTCCTTCAATTAAACGGGTTAAACGCTCAAAGTTAGAGGCTCGAATGGTGTGTAATTGCTCAACCATTTCCGGCACTTGATGGCCTTTCAGAACCTTTTCTTCAAGACGGTCAAATAACCGGTAACGCTGCGGGTCACGCATCCGGAAGGCAAAGTAAGCACGCGAAAGTGCTTCTTTATCACTGGCCACAGTATCAGAATGAAACAGTTCATTGAGCTCACGCTCATAGTTGAGCATCAGGCGTAAATAAATTTCCGCTTTGGATTTGAAATGCTTATAAATGGTGCCTTTACCAATACCCACGGTATCAGCAATCATTTCTACAGTAACCGAGTCTTCGCCATGCTCAAGAAATAATTTCAGAGCCGTATCTAAAATCTCTTGCTCACGACGACGAAACTCGCGAACCTTACGCGATTCTTTTTGCATAATAGAACTACCCAGTCAAATTTTAAGACTCTATTATGACCTTATTCACAAAAAATGCACGAAACAATCTTGAACCCTAAAATGACGCTATAACCAACAGCGGTCATAATTGCACACTGACGCAGCAGGGTTAATCGTACATTTGTTTTTTCTTCCAATCTTCATGCTTGTTTTGCAGTTCTAGACCTTCCGTGAGCTCACTTGCCTGAGCAGCTTGTGGGGATAGCTGTGTTTGCGTCGCAGCATTGGCTTGCTCGAGTAATTGCTCAAACTGGGCAAGATGCTGTTTATACGGCGCTGGGTCCTTTTGTTTTTTCAAGTATTGCACTGCCCGCTCAAACACTAAGCGCGCCTGATTGGGGCGATTGAGCTCCAACTGCTGGCGACCAACATTATTAAAGTACTCGATATAAACTGCCACCAGCATGTGCCGAACTTGGCTCAGCCACTGTTTGGCTTGCGCATTGGGTAAGATTTTTTCTTGCGCGGCTCGGATAATTTGTGTCTGCAAGGTTTCAAGCTGAAAACGCACATCTTTAGCTTGCTCATCAGTCATAATTTTGACCGATGGATTGCTGATTGGCACGTCAGCAGTCTTAGCCATAAGCTGGCGTAACTCCTCGGCCCGCACCTGATGCTTTGGCTCTTGTCGATCAACGCGGGTCAGTTCATCAACAAAGTGCAACTCCAG
>JAAYTE010000149.1 GCA_012518175.1 Gammaproteobacteria bacterium
GCAACGCGCAATACAAACGCTAATTAAAAAATAATAAGAAACTCTAACAACCATCGTCCTTTTGAGCAAGGTACGCACTGTGATAGATTAACACTTTCTTAACATCAATATGAGTTTTACAAGCTTATAGATGGAGCATTGCCTTGATTGTTCCATTTTGGCTATTTTAATGGCCACTCGATTGTTTAACTAGAACCAGGAGAACCTCACATGGCACTTGAACGCTGCGACGTGGAAAAACTCGCGCACTTGGCTCAACTCGGCCTCGATGATGCACAATTAGACAGCAGCACCACCGCCTTGAATACCATTCTCGATATGATCAATGCCATGCAAGCGGTTGACACTGACACTATCACGCCACTGGCCAACCCTCTTGAAGCCAGCCAGCGTTTACGGCCCGACACAGTTACTGAAAGCAATCACCGTGATGACTACCAAGCCCTCGCCCCCGCTGTAGAAAACGGCTTATACCTGGTACCTAAAGTCATCGATTAAGGATTCATTTGCCATGCACCAACTTACTTTAGCCAATATATCTAAAGCACTGACCGCCAAGCAGTTTTCTGCTCGCGAGCTCACTGCGCACTTATTAGCGCGTATTGAGCAACAAGATCCACAGCTCAACAGCTTTATTACTGTTACAGCAGACAGCGCTCTGCAACAAGCCGATGCCGCAGACCAACAGCGCAGCAACGGCAATAATGCACCACTGCTGGGTGTGCCTTTAGCGCACAAAGATTTATTCTGCACTGCCGGCGTGCGCACCAGTTGCGCCTCGAAGATGCTCGATAACTTTATCGCGCCCTACTCCGCCAGCGTTGTGACAAACCTCGCTCAAGCGGGTTGCATCAGCCTCGGCAAGCTCAACATGGACGAATTCGCCATGGGCTCCTCCGGCGAAACCAGTTTTTATGGCGCCAGCAAAAACCCATGGGATTTAACCCGGGTGCCTGGCGGTTCTTCCAGCGGGAGTGCCGTGGCGGTAGCAGCACGTTTAGTACCTGCAGCAACCGGAAGCGACAGTGGCGGCTCCATCCGTCAGCCGGCAGCTTTTACCGGCCTAACCGGAATTAAGCCAACCTACGGCCGCATCTCGCGCTGGGGCATGACTGCATATGCTTCGAGCTTTGACCAAGCCGGCTTTTTAGCGCACAACGCAGAAGATTGCGCCATGCTGCTGCAAGCCACAGCAGGCTTTGATGAGCGTGATTCCACCAGCGCGCAACAGCCTGTAGACGACTACGCCGCGGCTTTAACGCAACCGTTGCAAGGTTTACGCATAGGTTTGCCCAAAGAATATTTCGATAGCCGCTTAGATTCACGCATTGGTGATGTCACTCAAAACGCCATTGCTCAGCTCAAACAGTTGGGCGCAACCTTTGTCGATATCAGCCTACCCACCTTACCCCACGCGGTGCCTGCCTATTATGTGATTGCCTCAGCAGAAGCCTCCACTAACTTGGCACGCTTTGACGGTGTCCGTTTTGGTTACCGCTGCAAAGATCCGCAAAACTTAGAAGACATGTATGCCCGCTCACGGGATGAGGCCTTCGGTGACGAAGTCAAACGCCGCATCATGATGGGGACTTATGCTTTATCAACCGGTTACTACGACGCCTACTACTTAAAAGCGCAAAAAATTCGTCGCCTAATCAAAGACGATTTCGTCAGCGCTTTCAAAGATGTCGACCTAATTCTCGGCCCAACCACACCCAACTTGCCTTGGCAGCTGGGTAGCAAGGTCAATGATCCAGTTGCCGCCTACTTAGAAGACATTTACACCGTGCCTGCCAACCTTGCCGGCATTCCTGGTTTATCCATGCCAGCAGGCTTAGTAGATGGTTTACCGGTCGGCGTACAACTGCTCGCACCCTACTTCGAAGAAGGTCGTTTGCTGCAGGTTGCACATCAATTTCAACAACACACTGATTGGCACACTCAAGCGCCAGCCGGATTCTGAGGACGATTACAATGCAATGGGAAACCGTGATCGGGCTGGAAATCCACGCACAGCTCGCAACTAACACTAAAATATTCTCTGGCAGTGACACCACTTTTGGTGCCGAGCCCAACACTCAAGCCAGCCTGATTGACTTGGCGATGCCGGGCACTTTGCCGGTACTCAACCAAGAAGCAGTACGCATGGCTTGTATGTTTGGTTTAGCGGTTGATGCACACATCGCTGAACACAATATTTTTGCTCGCAAAAACTACTTCTACCCAGACCTACCAAAAGGCTATCAAACCAGCCAAATGGATGACCCCATTGTGGGCTTGGGCCATTTAGACATTGCTTTAGAAGATGGCAGCATCAAACGGGTTAACATCACCCGTGCGCACCTTGAAGAAGATGCAGGGAAAAGCTTGCACGAAGACTTTAGCGGTATGACCGGCATCGATTTAAACCGCGCCGGCACACCTCTTTTAGAAATTGTTTCTGAACCCGAGTTGAGCAACGCTAAAGAGGCCGTAGCCTACGCCCGCGCCATCCATACTCTGGTGCGCTACTTAAACATCTGTGACGGCAATATGGCCGAAGGCTCGTTCCGCTGCGACTGTAACGTTTCTGTGCGTCCGAAAGGGCAAACGGAGTTGGGTACCCGTACCGAGATTAAAAACGTCAACTCGTTTCGCTTTATTGAACGCGCCATTAACCATGAAATTCAGCGACAAATTGAATTGATTGAAGACGGTGGCACAGTAGATCAAGAAACACGCCTCTACGACCCCAATAAAGATGAAACGCGCTCCATGCGCAGTAAAGAAGAAGCCAACGACTACCGTTACTTCCCTTGCCCAGATTTACTGCCTGTGCACATCCCCCGCGACATGCTCGAAGAATTGCGCGCGCAACTGCCAGAGCTGCCCACTCAGAAACGTGAGCGTTTTGCCAGCGAGTTTGGCTTATCCAGCTACGATGCCAGCGTTTTATCCGCCAGCCGTGAACTGGCTGACTACTTCGAGACCGTAGAGCAGGTCTGTAAAGATGCGAAGCTGGCAGCCAACTGGGTGATGGGTGACTTGTCCGCTTTACTCAACAAAGATAACTTGGACGTCAGTCAGTCTCCGGTCAGTGCCGAGCAATTGGGCGGCATGCTGTTGCGCATTAAAGACAACACCATTTCCGGCAACATTGCCAAGAAAGTCTTTGAAGCCATGGCCCAAGGCGCAGGTGATGCAGATCAAATTATTGAACAACAAGGTCTAAAGCAAGTCACAGACAGCGGTGCTATCGAAGCTCTACTGGATGAAGTGCTCGCCGCTAACGCTGAACAAGTTGAACAGTACCGCGCTAGCGATGAAAACAAGCGTGGCAAAATGTTTGGTTTCTTTGTCGGCCAAGCGATGCGCGCCTCAAAAGGTAAAGCTAACCCGCAACAAGTCAACCAGTTGCTCAAGAGCAAGCTTGAGCAATAAGTTCTGCTGAAAATATTTGTCGCTGCCTGTCTCGTGGGCAGCGGCAAATATTCTTCACGACCATTGCTTAAGGATTTATCCCGTACATGCGTATCTACTTTCTATTAGCTGCCTTTATTTTCTTAGGGGCCTGCTCCACTCAAAGCTCCAGCCCAAAGCTTGGCAGCAGCGGCCAAGCCTCGTGGTACGGCGCTTACCATCACGGTAAAAAAACCGCCAACGGTGAACGCTTTAATCAAAACGCCCTCACTGCCGCCCACCGCACGTTAGCCTTCGGTACGCGCGTCAAAGTCACCAACACCCTAAACAACAAAAGCGTCACGGTACGCATCAATGATCGCGGTCCGTACAGCAAAGGTCGAGTCATTGACCTGTCCCGCGCGGCGGCGAGCAAAATTGATATGATTCAAAATGGTGTAGTACCAGTACGCCTGCAAGTATTGCGCTAAATTTATAATAAAAGCCCATTACCCACCCTCGACAACCTGCTAATCTACTCACTATTGCGCAATCAAAGAGTTGGAGCTTTTGCATGTCTATTGTTACCTTTGTTTACCTGATCGGCGGCTTTATTTTACTTGTGCTTGGTGCTGAAGTATTAGTGCGCGGCGCTGCTCGTTTAGCCGCTCGCTTTGGTATTTCACCGCTCATCATCGGCTTAACCGTGGTGGCCTTTGGCACCAGCGCACCAGAAATGGCGGTCAGCACCCAGTCAGCATTTCTGGGGCAAGGTGATATTGCGATTGGTAACGTCATTGGCAGTAATATTTTTAACGTACTGGTGGTCTTAGGCCTATCAGCGCTGATCACTCCTTTACTGGTGTCTCGCCAGCTGGTGCGCTTTGATGTGCCGATTATGATTGCCGCCGGTTTTCTTGCTTGGTTTTTAGCTCTAGACGGCAGCTACAGCCGCCTTGACGGGTTGATTTTATTTGCTTGTATTGTCACCTATACCGGCTACTTAATTGTCAGCAGTTTAAGAGCCTGGCGCCCTGGTCAAGCAGCCGATATCGATGACGAATACAGTGCACAGGTCAACCCCCACCGCTTTGCTTCACTGATTAATACCGCTTATGTTTTAGCAGGTTTAGCACTACTGGTGGGTGGCTCTAACTTACTGGTAACCGGTGCTGTCAGCCTTGCACAAGCCTTAGGCTTATCTGAGTTGGTGATTGGCTTAACCATCATCGCCGTCGGCACTTCACTCCCAGAGCTGGCCACTTCGTTAATTGCAGCCTGGAAAGGTGAGCGCGATATTGCCGTAGGGAATATTGTTGGCAGTAACTTATTTAATTTGCTCGCGGTACTGGGCTTAGCGGGCTTAGTTTCCCCAGAAAAAATCGCCATCGCACAAAGCGCCATTGATTTTGACTTTCCGGTAATGCTAGCGGTGCAGGTCGCCTGCTTACCTATTTTCTTTGCTGGCTACCGCATCAGTCGCTGGGAAGGTGCATTATTTTTAGGCTACTACGTGGCCTACACCGCCTACCTCATCATGCAAAGCAAGGGCGACACCTTTGCCAACGCCTTTGCCGATGCAATGCTTGGCTATGTGGTACCTTTAACCGCAATCACTCTTTTGGTTATTGCCGCCCGCGCTTGGCGTATTCAGCGCGGCTTGCCCATTGATAGCAACTAACCCTCCAAGCTGTGCTGAGTGTTTAGCACAGCCTTCATGCGCACCTATTAAATGAGTTTTGTATGGCCAAACGCACACTGAATCGTCGCCAAGGTTGGCGCATTAA
>JAAYTE010000150.1 GCA_012518175.1 Gammaproteobacteria bacterium
ATAAAGTGCTGGTGGCCTTAGGTCGTCGCCCCAATACCGATCAGCTGAACTTAGCTGAAGCGGGCTTTGAGTTGGATGAGCGTGGTCATCCGCTGTTTAATCCAAACACCCTGCAAGTGGGTGATCATCCAGTGTTTATTGTTGGTGATAGCAATGCTTACCGCCCATTGATGCACGAAGCAGCGGATGAAGGTGCGATGGCAGGCTATAACAGCGCACAAGAGGCGCCGCTGGCCTTTAAGCGTAAAACCTCACTGGCTATCGCCTTTACTAATCCAGATGTGATCAGTGTTGGTGCGCGTTTCGACGAGCTTAATCAGGATGATATTTTGATTGGCACGGCGAGCAGCCAAGCCAATGGCCGCAGTCGCGTGATCAGTGATCGCGAGGGCGTGTTGCGTCTGTATGCCAATAAGCACAGCGGCAAACTCTTAGGCGCCAGTATGGTGGGGGTGCGCGCTGAGCATGTGGCGCAATTATTGGCTTTGGCCATTGAGCGTGGAGAAACCGCCCACAGTCTTTTGCAACTGGCATTTTACCACCCGGTTGTGGAGGAAATTGTTCAAGCTGCCGCGCAAGATATTGCCCGAAAAATCCCTGAAGCGTCCGGATTACCCTTTGGCTTGGTTTTAGCCGACGCATAATCGTCTACACTATGGGCCCGTTGTTGATCGCTGCTGTTTAAGACAGTACGGCCAGCCGCGGGCTTTTTTATGACTTTTAAACAATCAATACACAGCACAAGGACGCACCGTCATGCGCATTTTACATACCTCAGATTGGCATCTAGGCCAGCACTTTATGGGTAAAACCCGGCAGGCTGAGCACCGCGCATGGTGTGATTGGCTGGTGCAAACTGTGCAGGATCAACAAGCAGATGCCTTGATTATTGCTGGGGATATTTTCGATACCGGCACACCGCCCAGTTACGCCCGTGAGCAATACAACGATTTTATTGTGCAAATGCATGGCACTGGCTGCCAGTTAGTGATTGTGGCCGGCAACCATGATTCAGTGGCGATGCTCAATGAAAGCAAAGGCTTGCTGGGCAAACTCAATACCCAGGTGATTGCCACTGTCGGTGCTGAGCCGGATGAGCAAGTGCTGTTGTTAACCCAGCGCAATGGCGACGTCGGGGCCATTGTCTGCGCCATTCCTTTTCTGCGACCGCGGGATATTCAGCGCAGCCAAGCGGGGCAAAGTGCTGACGATAAACAAAGCGACTTGCAGCAGGCGATTGCCGAGCACTATGCCCAGCTGTATGCCCGTGCAGAGGCCAAACGTGCTGAGCTGGGTGTCAAGGTACCCATTATTGGCACTGGGCACTTAACCACTGTAGGCGTGAGCTTAACTGAGTCAGTGCGCGAGATTTATGTGGGCAGTTTGACTGCTTTCCCAACCGATGCCTTTCCTGCCTTTGATTATTTGGCTCTCGGGCATATTCATCGTCCACAAAAGGTCGCGGGACTGGAGCATATCCGTTACAGCGGCTCGCCCATCGCCTTGAGTTTTGATGAGTCCAAGCAGCAAAAAGAGTTGCTGCAAATTGATTTAGACAGCACCGGATTGCAGTCTGTACAAGTGATTGAAATTCCGTGCTTTCAACGTCTGATCTCGTTAAAAGGCAGCTTGGCTGAATTAGAACAACAGTTTGCCGCGTTGGCAGGAGAGCTGGATCCAACGGCTGTGGCCTGGCTAGAGATTCAAGTTGAGGTGGATGATTACTACGCTGACCTAGATGAGCGGGTGACCGCGCTCTGTGCTGAGTTACCGGTGGAAGTTTTGCGCGTGCGGCGTTTACGCGGCAATAAAGTGGCGGGATTAACCGGTGATTCTGGCGAAGTGCTGGCCGAGCTGAGCCCCAATGAGGTGTTTGCCAAGCGCTTAGAGAATGAAGAGCTAAGCGCAGATGAGGTTAAGGTATTAACTGGCCTGCATGGGCAAGTGTTAGAGGCTTTGCAGGAGACTGACCTATGAAAATCCTCAGCATTCGCTTAAAAAATATCAACGCCCTGAAAGGCGAGTGGAAAATTGACTTCACTCAAGAGCCCTTTAACGGCAGCAGTCTGTTTGCCATTACTGGCCCCACTGGCGCGGGTAAAACCACTTTGCTCGATGCCATTTGCTTAGCGTTATACAGCCGCACGCCGCGCATGAGCAGTATTTCCAAAAACAGTAACGAATTGATGACCCGGCATACCGCCGATTGCTTGGTGGAAGTGGAGTTTGCCGTAAAAGATCAGGGTTACCGCGCCTTTTGGAGTCAGCGCCGCGCCCGTGATAAAGCCGATGGTGCGCTGCAAGATGCGAAAACTGAGCTGGCCCATTTAGATGGCCGTATTATCACCGACAAGCTCAGCGAAAAGCCTAAAGAAGTCGAGCGTTTAACCGGTTTGGATTTTCAGCGTTTTACCCAATCGATGATGCTGGCGCAGGGCGGTTTTGCTGCATTTTTAGAAGCCAATGCCAATGACCGTGCCGGCTTATTAGAGCAGCTGACCGGTACTGAAATTTACGGTGATATTTCTAAGCAGGTGTATGACACGCAAAAAGAGCAGCGTCATCGATTAGAAACCTTAAGCAGCCGTGCTGAAGGTTTACAGCTGCTCAGCGCGGAAGAACTCAGCGACACGCAAGCCCAGCTAAGTGCTGCCGAGCAACAAGCCAAGGCCCTAAAGCAGCAGCAAGAAGACTTACACCAGCAACAACAATGGCGCAGCAGCCTCGATCAAGCCCAAGCCAATCAAAGCCAAGCCCAATTACAGCTGCACAGTGCCGAAGCCAAGCAGCAGGATCATAGCGCTGATTTACAACGCTTGGCTGAACACGCCCCAGCGGCCTTGTTACAGCCGGACTATAAAGCCTTGCTAGCAGCTGAACAGGCAGCGCAGCACAGTCAGCAGCAGTTGGATCGTGCCCAGGAAAAACAACGGGCAGCTCAGCAAGAGGTCGAGCAATGCTCGTGGCAGCGCTATCAGTATGCCGAGCAAGTTGTGCAGCAGGTCAGCGAACAACTGCAGTCCGTGCAAGCGGCCGAGCAGCAACTGCTTGCCCAACGTCAGCTCAATGCGCAGCATGGCCAACTGGCGCAGCATCTCAGTGCTTGGCGCAATGGCTTTGCTTTGTTGAGTCGACAACAGTTGGCAATTAATAACAGTCACACTGAGCAGCACAAACTAACTGCAGCTATCGCTAAATTCAGCGCTGATTTAGCCAAACAACACGAGATTTATCAGCAGCAAGAGCAAGCGCTCAAGCCCCTCGAACAGGCTTGGCAAACCCAGCAACAGGCATTAGAGCAGGTGCTTGAACAACGCACTGTCAGTGCTTGGCAAGAACAGCTGAGTCAGTTGCATGGGCACAGCCAGTATTACCAGTGGCTGTTGCAAGGCTATAGCAGCGAACGGGCTAA
>JAAYTE010000019.1 GCA_012518175.1 Gammaproteobacteria bacterium
CCCAGCCCAGTAAAGCCGAACAGCAACGCGAACGCGCCAGCCGCCTTATGCAGGCCGTTCGTGATGAATTAGACAAAGCTTTGATTGGCCAAACAGCAGTTGTTGAAGGCGTACTTTGCACTCTAATTGCAGCCGGCCATGTGCTCATTGAAGGGGTCCCGGGTTTAGGTAAAACCCTATTGGTACGTGCTCTAGCCCAATGCTTTAGTGGGCAATTTAGTCGAATCCAATTCACTCCTGATCTCATGCCCAGCGATGTTACCGGTCACGCCATCTACGATCTGGCCAGTGAGCAGTTTAAGTTGCGCAAGGGCCCTGCATTTACCAACTTATTACTGGCCGATGAAATCAACCGCGCACCGGCCAAAACTCAAGCAGCATTATTAGAGGTTATGCAAGAGCGTAGCATCACCTTAGAAGGTCGCTCTCTCGCCGTACCCCAACCATTTATGGTACTGGCAACACAAAACCCCATCGAACAAGAAGGTACTTACCCACTGCCTGAAGCTGAACTCGACCGCTTTATGGTAAAGCTGCACATTGACTATCCAGCAGAACAAGAAGAACAACGCTTAGTGCGCAGCGTAACCGGTTCTGCCCATGCTGATATGCTCGAACAAACAGCCTTGCGCACCTTACTGCAACCCCGCGATGTCCAAGCCATCCAAAAAATTGCAACAGCCATAGCGGTGGATGATCAAGTGCTCAATTACGCGGTCAATTTAGTGCGCATGACCCGCCAGTGGCCCGGTTTAAGTAGCGGTGCAGGACCACGGGCCTCCATCGACTTAATTCGTTTTGCCCGCGCCCGTGCACTCTTGCATGGCCACGCCTTTGTTACCCCAGACGACATTAAAAGCTCAGCACTCAACGTCTTGCGCCACCGTGTGCACATTTGCGCAGAGTTAGAAATAGAAGGCTTACAAGTTGAGCAGGTCCTGCAACAGCTACTCAATCAGGTTCCAGCGCCACGCCTATGATTATCAAGCCATCTCGCACCTTGCTAATCAGCACTGGCATCTTACTATTCTTCGCCATCAGCTTAGGAACAGCCCATGCCTTGCACGTTAACCTGCCCAGCATAATTGATACAGGGTTCATTGCCCTGGCGCTGGGTATGCTGCTGTTGTCCTTAATCGATGCATGGCGCTTGTCTAAACAAGCGCCGCCCAGTTGTGAGCGGATTTTACCGCATACCCTTTCTTTAGGGCATAACACCAGCGTCAGGTTAAACTTCAGCCATAGCTACCAGCGGCCCATCCAGATTCAATATTTTGATCATCTGCCAGATAGCTTTCAATTCCAGCAACTGCCATATCACCTGCAACTGCAACCTAACAAAATCAGCAGCAGCCAATACCAAATTAAACCACTGCAACGCGGACGCTTTACCATTGCCGGTTGTGCAGTGCGCTTACCCAGTCCCTGGCACCTCTGGACTGCACAGCATTTTTTAGCACAACCAAGCACCCTGCGGGTATTTCCAGACTTTAGTCGTATGCAAAGCGGGCAGTTACAAGCCAATGAGCGCTGGCTCAATCAGTTGGGCGTACAACAGCAGCAGCGGCGCGGCACTGGCCTTGAGTTTCATCAGCTGCGTGAGTTTCGCATTGATGACAGCATCAAACACATTGACTGGAAAGCCACAGCACGAAAACGTCTGCCCATTGTGCGTGAATATCAAGATGAGCGCGACCAGCAGATCATTTTTTTATTGGACTGCGGACGCACTATGCGCAGCCAAGATAGCGACTTGAGTCACCTCGATCACGCTTTAAATGCATGCTTGCTCCTCGCTTATAGCGCCTTACGTCAAGGTGATGCGGTTGGCATACACACCTTTGCTGGCCCAAGCTGTGTTCTTGCCCCACGTAAAGGACAGGGGCAAATCTCTGTGCTATTGAATGCACTCTACGATATCCAAGCCAGCCAACAAAGTGCGGATTACAGTGCCGCAGTTAAGCAATTATTGTTACAACAAAAGCGTCGAGCCCTGGTGATTGTTATTAGTAACATTGCTGATGAAGTGGATAGCGATTTACTCGCCGCCATGGCGCAACTTAAAAAACACCATCGCACTCTCTTAGTGAGCTTACGTGAAGAGGTTTTAGATACCCTGCGTGAGCAGCCCGTACACAGCTACCAGCAAGCCTTAGAGTACTGTGGCGGTATAGACTACTTGCAAACTCGGCAGCACAATCAACGCAAGTTAGTCAGTCAAGGCGTTGATTTTATTGACGTACGCCCCAGCCAGCTCACGACCAAGCTGCTCAGTTACTATCTCAGCCTAAAAAAAGCAGGGCAGGCTTAAATAATTTAATCAGCACGCCATTAAGACAGCGCAGTCCAGTGTTGTTTAAAGATAAACAGCAGTCATTAAACCCAGCAAAACAGCTATACTCATTAAGAATGATTTTATCTAAAACACGCTTCAGCAAGTTTCAAACCCTTGAAGTTGTCATGTTTACTCTTGCTTAAACGTGTTTGCTACCTATTGCATAAGGAGCTTTACATGGAATTGCATCAACTCTTAGTGGTGATTGATCCTACCTCAGGTGACTCTCAACCCTCACTTGAGCGCGCTGCTTGGCTCGCCAAACGCTCAAACTCCGCCATTGAATTATTACTCTGCGAATACAACTCGGCACTCGATGGCGGCTATTTCTTTGATGGCCCAGCACAAAAAAAGGCCCGCGACTCCTTGCTGCAAAACCGCACCAAGTGGTTAGAAAAGTTGGCGCAGCCACTGCGTGATAACGGTATTACCGTGACCACAGAAGCGCGTTGGGGCAAACCTTTGCACACAATGATTTTGCAACGCATCAGTGAGCTTAAGCCTGACATGGTGCTGCGTGATGCCACCACACATAATTTATTACAGCGCCTGTTTTTCAATAACACCTCTTGGCAACTGATCCGCCAATGCCCAGTACCTTTATGGCTGGTGCGTGAAGGCGAATGGAAAGGTGAGCGTATCTGTGCCGCAGTTGACCCAGTCCACAGCGCCGACACTGAAGCCCTACTGGACCACAAGCTGGTTAAATCCACTCTCTACTTAGCGCAGACTTTAGACATGCAGGCTGACTATATGCACAGCTATGCACCACTGCCACGGACCATGGTATTTGATTCCGAGTTAGTTGCCGCTTACGACCAATACGCAGAGCGCAGCGCTAAGCAACACCGTGATGCCTTTGAAAAACTTATGGTTAATTATCCCGTAGAAAAAGCCAACCGGCACTTACTCGAAGGTTTCCCAGAAGAAGTTATTCCAAGCTTTGTCGAGGAGCGCGGCGTAGATTTATTAGTAATGGGGGCGATTTCCCGCAGCAACTTAGAGAACGCGCTAATCGGTAACACCGCAGAGCGTGTTCTGGAAGCGGTGCAAACGGATTTACTGGTAATCAAGCCTACACGCCCACAGCCATAATCCAACCGACCGCCTGCTCTATCGCCTTGAGAGAGCAGGCTTTTTGCTTTGTCTTGACTTACCTTGAACAGGAGCCACAGCATGCCTACAACTTTGCGCCGTACTAAAATCGTTGCCACCATTGGTCCAGCCAGTAGTTCAGCAGAAGTCCTTGAACAGCTTATCCTAGCGGGCATGGATGTAGCGCGCTTAAACTTCTCCCACGGCAATGCCGAAGAACACCGCGCCCGCGCCTTACTTATTCGTGAAATTGCTGCCCGCCTCAATCGCCATGTGGCGCTACTGGGCGACTTGCAAGGCCCGAAAATCCGTATTGCCCGCTTTACTAATAAGCAAATTGAACTGCAAAACGGTGATACTTTTCGCCTTTCCATTACTCACCCGCGTGACGCAGGGAATCAGGCCGTTGTAGGTATTGATTACCCAGACTTAGTTACCGACTGCAGTGTCGGCGACGACTTACTGCTCGATGATGGCCGCATCGTCATGCAAGTCACTGCGGTAACCGCTGATGCTTTAGATTGCCGCGTGATTATTGGTGGGCAGCTCTCGGACAATAAAGGTATTAACCGTCGCGGCGGTGGTTTAACTGCGCCAGCACTTACCGAAAAAGACAAAATTGATATCCGCTTAGCTGCTGAGTTGGACTTAGATTACTTAGCCGTTTCTTTCCCGCGCGATGCCGCCGATATGAATTTGGCTCGCCGTTTATGTGCAGAAGCAAACTGCCAAGCTTGGCTCGTCGCAAAAATTGAACGCGCCGAAGCGGTCATGAATGATGATGCGCTCAACGGTTTGATCAGCGCCAGCGATGCAGTGATGGTCGCGCGCGGTGATTTAGCCGTCGAAATTGGCGATGCGGAACTGGTTGGTATTCAAAAGAAAATTATTGCTGCGGCGCGCAAGCAAAATAAAGCGGTGATCACCGCCACGCAAATGATGGAATCCATGATTCACAGCCCCATGCCAACCCGTGCAGAAGTGTCCGATGTGGCCAATGCCGCCTTAGACTACACCGATGCGGTGATGCTCTCGGCAGAAACTGCAGCCGGTGAATACCCAGTGCAAGCGGTCGCCGCAATGGCACGGGTGTGCTTAGGTGCTGAAAAAAACCCAATCATGCGCCGTTCTGCTCACCGTATTGGCCAACAGTTTGAACGCTGGGATGAAAGCATTGCTTTAGCAGCAATGTACACTGCGAACCACTTTCCCGGAGTCAAAGCCATTATTGCCTTGACCGAAAGCGGCTACACACCACTGGTGATGTCGCGGATTCGCTCATCGATGCCTATTTACGCCTTTGCCCCATCACGGCAAACTCAGGCTCGAGTGGCGTTATTTAGAGGCGTATACACAGTGCCTTTTGATCCAACCGACTCATTTAGCACCTCAGTCAGCCAAGCTGCGGTTGAAGAGTTGGTCAAACGCGGGATTGTCGCTGAAGGCGACTGGGTGATTCTCACCAAAGGTGACAGTTACCATACGGTCGGCGGTACCAACACCATGAAGCTGTTACATGTGGGCCATATTGCCGCTTAAACTGAAACTGCCTGTCCGGCCAATACTGCACGCGACTTAGCAGCGCTGGCCGGACAGGCAGGCTCAGCTAGAAAACAATGCCCAGCGCAGCGATCATTTGCCGCAAAGCAGCCGATGGTTGACTCAGCTGCACCTGTAAGTCGGGGATCTCACGGCGCACAGGGTAATTTTTGCGCACCAAATCAAAAGCAGCGCGGCGCATCTGGGCATCACCCTGTAAACTTAACCGAAATGCGGCATCATCGGCGCGTGGGTCATACACTGCGCGGCACAATACCGCTAAGGCCTCTGCCACAGAGGTGTCCCCAGAAAACAACAGCGCCTGCAAGGTTTGCTCTGGAAAGCACATAGCAGTTTGCGGCGGTGTCGAAAAGTACTCGCAAAATGCTTGATAAATTTGCTCAGTGCCACGAATTTTGCCGTCTAAGCTATAGCCAGCAATATGCGCTGTAGCAATATCACAGCGCTGTGCCAACTCCACGTCCACCAGTGGCTCACCCTCCCACACATCCAACACTGCACGAACATCTGGACGCTGCTGTAAAAAATGCTTTAAGGCTTGGTTGTCGATCACTGCACCACGACTGGCATTGAGCAACCAACTGCCCTGCTGTAAAGCCTGTAATTGTGCAGCACCCATTAAGTGCTGAGTTGGGTGCTCGCCCTGCTGAGTTAAAGGCGTGTGTAAGCTGATTACATCACAGCGCTGTAGCAGTGTCGCCAAGTCCACATAGTCACCACCTTCAGCTTGCTGCCGCGGCGGATCACAGACTAAGACCTGCCAACCCAAACCCCGCAAGACCTGCACTAACCGCTCCCCTACTTGCCCCGCCCCAACCACACCGAAACAGCGCTGCGCCAATTCAACACCATCGCGCTCGGCTAAAGTGAGTAAAGCGCCGAGGATATAATCCACCACACCACGGGCATTACAACCGGGAGCACTGGCCCAACCAATATTTTCTTGACGCAGATAGTCCACGTCCAAATGATCGGTACCAATGGTGCAAGTGCCCACAAACTTTACCTGTGAGCCGGCCAGCAAAGCTTGGTCCACCTGCGTGACCGAGCGTACCAAGAGCACATCAGCATCGCCGAGCACGGCTCGATCTAAACTACGTCCGGCAACGCGACGCAATTGCCCGTGACGGGCAAAGACCTCAAGCATAGGTATATTTTCATCTGCCAATATCTGCACCAGCCCACCCTCTTTAATGTTTTTAAAACTATAACGCAGCCCTGCCGGGTAATGATAGCTACCTAACGATCAACACAACATAGTAAACTAGCGGCACAGCACAAGTGCGTAACAGCAACTACTGTAAATCTGCAATTAATACTCCCGCACTGCGCAGCGTAATTGCTGTATAGGCTATATTTTTAGGCTGCTTGTCTATGTCTACTGTTTCCCGCTATCAACGTGTCACCATTGAATGGCGCGCGCTCCTTAAATTGGCCGTCCCTATTATTATTGGCCAGCTGGCCAATACCGCCATGGGTTTTGTCGATACTGTCATGGCTGGACGTGTCAGCCCTAATGATCTAGCTGCAGTGGCGTTGGGTAACTCCATTTGGGTGCCTATTTTTTTATTAATGAGCGGCATTTTAATTGCCACTACCGCCAAAGTGTCCTATGCCTTTGGCCGTGGTGCTGAGTTAGAGATGGGCTACTTAGTCCGTCAAGCTTTGTGGCTCGGTTTTGCCCTTGGTTGTGGCCTGGGCGTACTGCTCTGGAATGCCCGACCCGTCATGGAAATGATGGGCGTTGACCCTATTTTAATCACCCCCGCCATGGGTTACCTACAGGCAGTGGCCTGCGGTTTCCCTGCAGTGGCGGTGTACTTAGTGTTTCGCTGTTATAGCGACGCCTTGGGTCTGACTCGCCCGAGTATGGTCGTGGGTATCTTAGGTTTACTGCTCAATATTCCGCTGAACTACATTTTCATTAATGGTCACTTTGGCGTACCGGCCATGGGCGGTGTCGGTTGCGGCTGGGCCACCGGCTTGGTGATGGTATTTATGATGCTGGCCATGTTTGTTTGGATACGTTGGGCGCCCTACTATAAATCCAGTCAAATCTTCTCGCGCTGGCAATGGCCAGAGTGGTCTGCACAAAAAAGCTTACTGGCACTGGGTATACCTATCGGTATTTCAATTTTTGCCGAAGCCAGCTTATTTTCTGTTATTGCTCTATTAATTGGCGGGCTTGGCGCTAACGTGGTGGCCGGACACCAAATTGCTCTTAACTTTAGCGGTCTAGTGTTTATGATCCCCTACTCCCTAGCGATGGCCACCACTGTTCGCGTTGGCCAAGCACTGGGCGCTAATCGACCACGGGATGCTCGCTTTTCTGCCGGCGTGGCCATGGCAACCGGCTTAATATGCGCCTGCATTTCCGCCAGCTTTATGTTTATATTTCGCGATTATATCGCCCGCATCTACACCCTAGATGCGGCAGTGTTAGCGGTGGCCACCTCGCTGATAATTTACTCGGCTATTTTCCAATTTTCAGATGCCATTCAAGTCACTGCCGCCGGAGCCTTGCGCGGCTATCAGGACACCCGCATCACTATGCTCATCACTTTATTTTCTTACTGGGGTGTTGGTTTACCAATTGGCTATATGCTTGGACTCACAGAGCAGCTTGGCTTAGCCCAAGGCCCAGCTGGATTATGGCAAGGCTTAATTGTCGGTCTCAGTTGTGCAGCGCTACTGCTTGGTTTGCGCCTACACAAGATAGCCCGCAAGCAGATTTATGCCGCTGACTAAATAGCAGCCGATGCAACACATCCAAGCAGCCATAGCGAGTGCAACACGCTAGCGGATGCAGAATAAAACTCTCCAGCCCTTGGCGCTTTAAGCAATTAAATGCCTACCAAACACCTCAATCACTGCGCAAAGCTAGAGCCGGCGCGGCTTTGCGCAAACAATCCACAATACCTGTGGATAACTCTGTGAGTAACATGCTGACAGATGCTCTGAGTGACCAAGTTACGGGGCTTTGCGACAAACTGCTGTTTTTTCCATCAATTATTAAAACCCTTTAAAATCAATAACTTACAAAGTCAAGAGGTAAACATATTGGCTTTCACAGCATTCACTTGGGCGACTTATAAAACACCTGTATGAATGTGCACAACTTATTTGGCGCTTAACAAATTCAAAGTAAATATCAAGGGTATAAGTGCAGTTTTATTATTATTTTTTGCAGCTTTGAGGGTTGACAAGCGCTGTAGCACCTAGCAACCCCTCTTTGCTTGTTTAATGCTTGCTCACCTGCATCCACTCAGGCGTTGCACTGTAAGCTTGCCACTCAGGCTGGTACATCGACTCCACTTGCGCCGGCGGCACCACATAACGCCCTGGGGTCACCGCCCGTGCTAAATACAACAGATGCTTCACTTGTCGTGCCGGCACTGCCAGCGCAGCCACATAGCGGTCATCACGGTATTCTTGATGGACGATATCGGCATTTTGCATGGCTTGCTGCCAATCGCGTAAAGCACTGCTGGCTTCAGTTAAACTGGCCGAACTTTGCGCAAGGTTTTGATTTTCAAGCTCTAAACCGGCAGGCAGTAAATCCACCACCAAGGCATCTGGCACAGTTTCTGTCGCACGCACGGCTAAGTGCACCACAACTAAATCACCGCTGCGCAGCGTATTGATATTTAACAGCTGGCCTTTAGTGTCCAAGTACTGACGCTCAATACTGAGTACATGACCACCGGCTGCTGGTGCTTGGCTTGGGTAACCACTGAG
>JAAYTE010000151.1 GCA_012518175.1 Gammaproteobacteria bacterium
CTACGGGTGTGGTTTCCAATTAAAAAAGGTGTGCTGCAGCGCACGGTGGATTATGTCAAAGCCGTGGATGGCATTAGCTTCAGTTTGCAACAGGGACAAACCCTCGGCGTTGTAGGTGAAAGTGGCTCAGGTAAATCCACCCTAGGCTTGGCTATTTTGCGTTTAATCCACAGCCAAGGCGGTATCTTTTATGCTGGGCAAGGCATTGATCAGCTCTCGCAAAAGCAAGTACGCCCGCTGCGCCGCGACATTCAAGTGGTTTTTCAGGACCCTTTTGGTAGCCTGAGCCCAAGAATGAGCGTCTCAGATATCATTGGCGAAGGATTGGGCATTCATAAGATGGGCAATGCTGAGGAACAAGAGCAAGCCATCATTGCTGCGCTACATGAAGTGGGGCTTGATCCAGAGACTCGGCACCGCTATCCCCATGAGTTTTCTGGGGGGCAACGCCAACGTATAGCCATTGCTCGCGCCTTGGTACTCAAGCCGAAGTTGATTGTTTTAGATGAACCAACTTCGGCTCTAGACCGCACTGTTCAGCGGCAAGTGGTTGAGCTGCTGCGTGTTTTACAGCAAAAATACAACTTAACCTATGTGTTTATTAGCCATGACTTGGCTGTGGTTAAAGCGCTGAGTCACCAATTGCTGGTGATGCGCCAAGGACGAGTAGTAGAACAAGGTGCAGCGGCAAATATTTTTGCTGCACCGCAACAAGAATACACACAGCAGTTGTTAGCTGCGGCTTTTATTAACAGCCCAGCGCAATTGTAACTGCATTATTTGACTCAAAAAGAGGAAAGACCATGGGTTTTATGACCGGTAAGCGTGTTTTAATCGTTGGCGTGGCCAGCAAACTGTCCATTGCTGCAGGTATTGCCGCAGCGATGCACCGTGAAGGTGCCGAATTGGCATTCACCTATCAAAATGAAAAACTGCAAAAGCGCGTTGAAGGTTTTGCTGAGAGCTGGGGCTCATCCGCTGATATGTGTTTCCCGTGTGATGTGGCCAATGATGATGACATTGAAAATGTTTTTGCTCAGCTGGCAAAAAAGTGGGACGGCTTAGACTGCATCGTTCACTCAGTGGGCTTTGCCCCTGGTGACCAACTGGACGGCGACTTTACTGAAGTAACTACCCGTGATGGCTTCAAAATTGCCCACGATATCAGTGCTTACAGCTTTATTGCTCTGGCTAAAGCAGGCCGCGAAATGATGCAAGGTCGCAACGGTAGCCTACTGACCCTGACCTACCTCGGCGCTGAGCGCACTATGCCTAACTACAACGTAATGGGCATGGCTAAGGCCAGCCTGGAAGCGGGTGTACGCTACTTAGCCGGTAGCTTAGGTGCTGAAGGTACCCGAGTTAACGCAGTTTCAGCGGGTCCAATTCGTACTTTAGCGGCATCTGGGATTAAAAGTTTCCGCAAAATGTTAGCAGCTAACGAAAAACAAACGCCACTGCGTCGCAACGTAACCATTGAGGAAGTGGGTAACGCCGGAGCTTTCTTATGCTCTGACTTAGCTTCAGGGGTGAGTGGTGAGATTATGTATGTTGACGGTGGTTTCAATACCACTGCCATGGGTAATCTCGAAGAAGATTAAGCCCAGTTCATAAATAAAAAACCCGCTCTTGGCGGGTTTTTTATTGTTAGGACAATGGCTATTAAAAACGCTCGATTTTTGCATCCAACTCAAGTTGCTGCATTAAGGCGTTAAAGTCTACCTGGCCAGCGCGTGATGCTAGAACTTGCTGGTACTGCACTAGCTCATCGCTGTTAAGCGGCGCAGCTTCGTCGCTGACACCGGTCAGACGTAAAACCACATAATCGCCATTACTTAAACTCAAGCCAGCAAACTCTGCTGCGCCATCTTTCTTAGGCTTAGGCATTTTAAATACTGCTTGCAGCACTTGCGGATCCAATTCTTCTTGAGCGCGGTTAGCGGCCTCAACCACTTGCCATGTATTTTCCTCAGCTTGCGCCACTGAAGTCTGCCCTTCTTTTAGACTCGCCAATAAAGCCTCTCCAGTTGCTTGGGCTTCGGCAATGGCTTGCTGAACAATAAGCTGCTCTTTAATTTGCCCGCTGACCTCAGCAAAAGGGATTGGTTTAGGCTGCAAATGCTCTTGTACACGCAGTACCACAATAGTTTCAGGGTCCAGCTCAATGGCCATACTGTTAGCGCCCTCCTCTAACACCTCAGTGCTAAAAGCCGCTTCCAGCACCTGACGGTTAGCAAAGAGCCCTTCGGCGCCATTGCGGCCAAACGCTTCACTGACTTGAACCTCTAAGCCCATTTCGCTGGCCGGTTGTTGCAAATCAGCTGACTCATAGGCGAAGCCTTCTAAGTCTTTTACCGCTTCTACAAAACGCTGCTCAACTTGGCGCGCTTTTAAGTCTTGCGCTAATTTGTCTCTAAGGCTAGCAAAGCTTGGAATGTCTGCTGCTCTAACATCCAGTAGCTTAATGATATGCCAGCCATAGTCGGTGCGCAGCGGTGCAGACACTTGCCCTTTATCTAAGGCAAATAAAACCTCTTCAAACTCCGGCTCATAGACACCTGGTGCAGCAAAACCAAGGTCACCGCCTTGTTGAGCCGAGCCGATATCGTCCGATACATCCTGTGCAACCTGGGCAAACTCTTCATCCGCCTGTAAACGTTGTACAACGTGCTCTGCCTGTTCGCGAGCTTGCTCATCGCTTACCGCATCGTTCACTTCAATTAAAATATGAGCAGCACGGCGTTGTTCTGCTAAGTTAGCAATTTCAGCCTGATACAGGTCTTGTAACTCATCGTCATCCACCTCAACTAGGTCAAAGAAGCTTGCTTTGTCGAGCTCAATATACTCAACAATAACCTGCTCTGGAGTCATAAACTCAGCACCATTATCATTGTAATAGGTTTCAACTTCGGCATCAGTTACAGTGATTTGATCCAGCTCTGGTTCCAGCGTCAGCATGGCAAAGTCACGGGTTTGGCGCTCTAAGCGAGCAAAGGCCTGAGCCTCTTGCTCAGTAACAAATGCACTGCCAGCAATACCAGCACGTAACTGTCCAGTACGCATTTCTTGCTCAATCATTTGTCGAAACTGCAAACGGGTGTAACCCATTTGACGAATCACTTGGTCAAAACGGTCAGCATTGAACTGGCCATCCACCTGAAACTCAGGGGCAAGCAAAATAAACTGATCAACGGCTGCACTAGAAAAGGCTAAGCCCGATTGGTCGGCCGCTTGCACCAGTAATTTGCGCGAAATAAGACCTTGTAAAGCGGCTTCTGAGAGCAACTGGTCATCAATCAAGTTGGTGTCAAAATCTCTACCAAACTGTTCTATAAGCTGTCTGCGCTGAAGGCTTTTAGCTTCAGCTAATGCATCGAGGGTGATTTCTTCGCCGTTTACTTTGGCAGCATTGTTACTATTACTGGTGGAGCCCATGATTGCTTCAAAACCAGTAAAAGAAAAAAGTACCACAATCAAACCAATAATGGATTTAGAGATCCACCCCGTAGAGTTATCTCGAATTTTCTGCAGCATGCATCCCCCGATGTCGCCATTCACAATGGCTATGCATTATGGGTAGGTCGAACAAAATAAAGGCGCACCAAATGATGCGCCTTTGAATTCAGCGATACGTAAAAAACTGCTGCCTGCCAATATCAGTGCAGACACCAATTAATACGTATCAGATCCATCAATATAAATACTGGTGGTTAACAAGCGCTTAGTTGTTTACAGCGTCTTTAAGTGCTTTACCTGCTTTAAAGCCAGGAATTTTAGCTGCAGCAATTTCGATAGGATTACCCGTTTGTGGGTTGCGACCTGTACGGGCAGCACGATCTTTAACAGAGAAAGTACCAAAGCCAACTAATACCACCGACTCTCCCTCTTGAAGTGCGCCTGTGATGCTTTCAATAACGGCATCTAATGCACGTCCTGCAACCGCTTTAGGAATATCTGCCGATGCGGCAACCTTATCAATCAACTCTGACTTGTTCACTCGTAAGTCCCCTTAGGTTTTTCTAAAAATAATTATAATTGCAATTTAAATGCAAAAAAAAGCTTTATTATGCAACTCAATGACACAAACACCTTACCTTATAGCAAGGTGTCAAAAAGCATGTCAACCACAACTGCATTAATGTGTGCTTATCCGATCATTGGCCTCAGCATCACGCGATTCATCCTTCAGCAATAATTCAGATGCGAGATCTGACAGAGGCTCAGGCATGTATTGCAACGCAATCTGTAGCACTTCGTCAATCCATTTAACTGGTCTGATGTCTAAATCGGCCTTTATATTAGCTGGTATTTCCTTCAAGTCACGCACATTTTCTTCGGGGATGATAACTGTTTTGATTCCGCCCCGGTGGGCAGCGAGCAATTTCTCTTTTAAACCACCAATTTGTAGCACTTGGCCACGCAAGGTGATTTCACCGGTCATCGCTACATCTGCACGTACAGGTATCTTGGTCAAAGCTGAAACCAGCGCCGTACACATGCCTATGCCTGCGCTAGGGCCGTCTTTGGGGGTAGCCCCCTCAGGCATATGTAAGTGCACGTCATTCTTCTCATAGAAGCTTGGAGCTATGCCCAGCAACTGAGCACGGCTGCGCACAACGGTTAAGGCTGCGGTCATTGACTCAACCATCACCTCGCCCAGTGAACCCGTTTTAATCAGCTGTCCCTTGCCGGGAATCACTGCAGACTCAATGGTTAATAACTCACCACCCACTTGCGTCCAGGCTAAACCTGTGACCTGTCCAATTTGGTCATCGGCTTCAGCCAAGCCATAAGTGAATTTTTGCACGCCAAGGTAATGCTCAAGATTCTCAGTGGTTATAGTTGCACTGACCTTTTTCTGGTCAGCTTGCTCTTTCACCACCTTGCGGCACACTTTAGCAATTTGTCGCTCAAGGCCACGCACACCTGCCTCTCGGGTGTAGTAGCGCACCACATTGAGTAAGGCCGCAGGCTCAAAGTTCAGCTCTGCATCTTTCAAACCATTGGCTTTAAGCTGCTTACTGACTAAATACTTTTGCGCAATATTGAGCTTTTCATCTTCGGTATAACCAGGCAGACGAATCACTTCCATGCGGTCCAGCAATGGCCCTGGAATATTCATTGAGTTGGCAGTACACACGAACATCACATCGGATAGATCGTAATCCACTTCCAAGTAGTGATCGTTAAAGCTGTGGTTTTGCTCTGGGTCCAGTACTTCCAGCAAGGCTGAAGCAGGATCACCGCGCATGTCTTGACCCATTTTGTCGATTTCATCCAACAAGAATAATGGGTTGCGCACCCCGACTTTGCTCAAACGCTGGATTACCCGACCGGGCATCGCGCCAATATAGGTGCGGCGGTGACCACGGATTTCCGCCTCATCACGCACACCACCTAAGGCCATGCGGATGTACTTACGGTTCACTGAGCGTGCAATCGACTCTGCCAGTGAGGTTTTACCCACACCAGGCGGTCCAACCAAGCACAGAATCGGGCCTTTAAGTTTTTTCACCCGCTTTTGCACAGCTAAATACTCAAGGATGCGCTCTTTAACCTCTTCCAGGCCAAAGTGATCGGCTTCCAGTATTTCTTCTGCACGCTTTAAGTCTGAACGTACACGGCTTTTAGCTTTCCACGGGGTATTAATCAACCAGTCCAGATAGGTGCGCACCACAGTGGCTTCAGCCGACATGGGCGACATTTGCTGCAGCTTTTTAAGTTCTGCATGTGCTTTTTCTAAGGCTTCCTCCGGCATCCCAGCTTCATCAATACGCTTTTTTAACGCATCGGCCTCATTAACACCGTCTTCGCCTTCGCCCAGCTCTTTCTGAATGGCTTTCATTTGTTCATTCAAGAAGTACTCGCGCTGGCTACGCTCCATCTGCTTTTTCACGCGACCGCGAATACGTTTCTCGACATTGAGCAACTCAAGCTCAGTATCTAAAATACCCAACAACAGCTCTACACGCTCAGCAATCTGCCACTGACTAAGAACAGATTGTTTCTGCTCTAGCTTGAGGGTCATCTGCGCGGCGATGGCGTCAGACAAGTGCCCCGCAGCATCAATATCACTTAATGCGGTTAAAGCTTCTGCAGGAACTTTTTTGCTCTGCTGTACAAAGCCTTCAAACTGTTCGAATAGAGTGCGGCACAGCACTTCATTTTCAACAGTGCTGGCTGCTTGCTCGTCTTGAGTTTCTACTTCAGCGCTTAAGTAGTCAGCATCACTAGCAGACAACTGCTTAATGATTTCTCCACGCTGCTCACCTTCGGCCAGCACTTTCACTGTGCCGTCAGGGAGTTTCAGTAATTGTAAAATAGTTGCAACAGTACCAACCTCATACAAAGCGTCGGTATCAGGATCATTGTCCGCTGGGCTGCGTTGCGCAATCAACAGGATCTTTTTGTCGCCTTGCATTGCAGCATCAAGGGCTGCGATAGATTTTTCACGCCCTACAAATAGGGGGATAACCATATGCGGATAAACCACAACATCACGCAATGGCAATAACGGCAATTCGATGATTGTCTTCATTCTTCTCTCTCACATGCGGCACGCAGGCCGTAATAATTGGCTAAGCCTGTGATCAAAGATGGGGGCGCATTGCAACAATTACAAGGTGATAGGCATAAAAAACAAAAGGGCCCGCAGGCCCTCTTGTAGACAACGCGAGCAATTAAGACTCTGGCGCTGCTTTTTTCTCTTCACTTTCTTGTGTTGCATAAATCAACAATGGCTTAGATGCACCAGTAATAACACTTTCATCAATCACCACTTTGGTGACATCAGTTTCCGATGGAATGTCATACATGGTATCGAGCAAGATACCTTCCAAGATTGAACGCAAACCACGGGCGCCAGTTTTACGCAACAAAGCGCGCTGAGCCACCGCATTCAATGCATCCGAACGGAACTCTAGCTCAACCCCTTCCATGTCGAATAACTTAGCATATTGCTTAGTCAATGCGTTCTTCGGCTCGGTTAGGATCTGCACTAAAGCAGCTTCATCCAGCTCTTCCAAAGTAGCAATCACTGGTAAGCGACCAACAAACTCGGGAATCAAGCCAAACTTCACTAAGTCATCTGGCTCAACATCACGCAATGCTTCGCCGATTTTTTTCTCTTGCTCTTTGCTGCGCACTTCTGCGCCAAAACCAATACCACCCTTGGTAGAACGGTTTTGGATGACTTTTTCTAAGCCAGCAAATGCACCACCACAAATAAACAAGATGTTTTTCGTATCAACCTGCAAAAACTCTTGCTGCGGATGTTTGCGTCCACCCTGCGGTGGAATCGAAGCAACAGTACCCTCGATCAGCTTCAGTAAGGCTTGTTGTACGCCCTCACCGGAAACATCACGGGTGATCGACGGATTATCCGATTTACGGGTAATTTTATCGATCTCATCAATGTAAACGATGCCCATTTCTGCTTTTTCAACATCGTAGTCACATTTTTGCAGTAATTTTTGAATGATATTTTCCACATCCTCACCCACATAACCGGCCTCGGTCAGTGTGGTTGCATCAGCAATGGTGAAAGGTACATTCAATAAGCGCGCTAACGTTTCTGCCAGTAAGGTTTTACCTGAACCTGTTGGTCCAATAAGCAGAATATTACTTTTACCGAGCTCAATTTCGTCTTTCTTATCATGGTTGTTTAAGCGCTTATAGTGGTTGTAAACCGCTACAGCTAATACTTTTTTAGCGCGCTCTTGGCCAATCACATACTGGTCAAGAATGCCGCTGATTTCCTTGGGAGAAGGCAATTTATGTGCTGCATCTTCAGTCTCTGCTTCTTCCACTTCCTCACGGATAATGTCATTACACAGATCAACGCATTCATCACAAATAAAAACCGAGGGGCCAGCAATGAGCTTGCGCACTTCATGTTGGCTTTTGCCACAGAAGGAGCAATACAGCAATTTGCCTTTATCCTCGCCACTACGCGTATCAGTCATTCGTTCGTTCCAGTTTGGTAGGCTATGAGTACAAGATGGGGGCTTGAATTGGTTTTTTCAACCCCAGCCACTCACATTAAACATATTCAGTAGTGCTTAACACCGGTTAAGCAGGTATTTCACGCTTAGTCGCCACCTGATCAATCAAGCCATATTTAACGGCTTCTTCAGCGCTCATAAAGTTATCGCGGTCGGTATCTTTAGCAATAACATCAATGGGCTGCCCAGTATGGTCGGCTAAGATTTTATTCAAGCGATCACGAATCGTTAAAATCTCGCGGGCGTGGATTTCAAAATCCGAGGCCTGGCCTTGGAAACCGCCTAAGGGCTGGTGAATCATCATGCGTGAGTGTGGCAAGCAATAACGCTTACCTGCTGCGCCACCTGCCAGCAGCAAAGCACCCATGCTCGCCGCTTGACCGATACACATGGTAGATACATCCGGCTTAATAAACTGCATGGTGTCGTAAATCGACATACCTGCAGTGACTGAACCGCCCGGTGAGTTGATATATAAGTGGATATCCTTATCAGGATTTTCTGCTTCTAAGAACAGTAACTGCGCCACGACCAGGTTTGCCATATAGTCTTCGACTGGACCGACCAAGAAAATAATGCGTTCTTTGAGCAGGCGTGAATAAATATCATAGGCGCGCTCACCGCGAGATGATTGCTCAACTACCATTGGCACTAAACCGCCAGCAGCGTGGATATCGTGCGGGTTTTGCATAAACATAGTGTCTGACATTTCGGCCGTAGCTCCCAGATTATTCGTCATCGTCATAAAGACACACAAGCCAGCGCTAGGCTGGCTTGTGGTGTAACAGGCAAGAGCCGATTAATATTTGGCTCCCAACAAAGTGCTATTACTCAGCGCTAGCTTCTTCTGCTTCTTCAGCAATTTCAGGCACTGCAGCAGGTTTTACTGCTTCTTCATAAGTCACAGTAACATCAGTTACTTTGGCTTTACCTAAAACAGTATCTACAACTTGCTCTTCAAGCACAACAGCACGTACGTCTTCTAGCTGCTGCTCGTTCTTGTAGTACCAGTCGATCACTTGCTCTGGTTCTTGGTAAGCCGCAGCCATTTCTTCAATGGTGCTGCGTACGCGCTCATCATCGGCTTTGATTTCGAACTGCTTAACCATTTGCGCAACAATCAGACCCAGAGCTACGCGGCGCTTAGCTTGCTCGGTGAACAACTCAGCAGGCAGCTGCTCAGGCTTAACATTGCCGCCAAACTGCTGTACTGCTTGCACACGCAAACGATCAACTTCGTTAGAAATCAATGCGCTTGGTACTTCAATTTCATTGGCAGCGAGCAAACCGTCCATCACTTGGCTTTTTACTTTGCCTTGTACCGCTTGCTTGAGCTCACGCTCCATGTTCTTTTTAACTTCAGCGCGGAAACCGTCCAAACCACCTTCGGTGTTACCGAACATCGCAAAAAACTCTTCATTGAGTTCTGGCAGCTCAGGGGCTTCAACTTTATTTACGATAACGGTGAACTCAGCAGTTTTACCGGCCAAATCAAGGTTTTGGTAGTCTTCTGGGAAGGTTGGGTTGATAACCTTAGTTTCACCGGCTTTGCAGCCCACTAATGCTTCTTCAAAACCCGGGATCATACGACCTGAACCCAACACTAAAGGTACGTTATCAGCGGTACCGCCAGCGAAAGCTTCGCCGTCAATGCTGCCAACAAAGTTAATCGTCACTTGGTCTTCTAGCGCAGCTGCGCGATCAACTTCAGCGAAAGCGGTATTTTGCTTGCGCAAGATGTCCAGCATGTTGTCGACATCAGCTTCAGCCACTTCGGCGCTCTGACGCTCAACTTCAACACCTTCCAGTCCTTGCACTTCAAACTCTGGAAACACTTCAAAAGTAGCGATGTACTCAAGATCTTTATCTTTCTCGAATACTTTTGGCTCAATCGCTGGTTGACCCACAGGGTTAACTTTTTCAGCAACAACGGCTTCATAGAAAGTTGCTTGGATCACATCACCCAGTACTTCTTGACGCGCATCAGCTTCATAACGCTGACGAATGATGCTCATAGGTACTTTACCTGGACGGAAGCCAGATACTTTAGCGCGCTTCGCTGTTTGCTGAAGGCGTTTGGTTACTTCACTTTCAATACGCTCAGCTGGAACGCTAATGTTCATTTTGCGCTCAAGGGCGGAAGTACTTTCTACGGAAACTTGCATGGTTATTCCTCGTTGAATAGACGTGGCCAGACATACCGACCCTAGAATCAAGGGCATGCATTCTAGAGCGCTCGAACAGAAATATCCATCCAATCCGGCAGAGAATTTTAACTATTACAATAAACCTTCAATTGGTAGCCAAGAAAGTAAGCGTGTAGAGACACGTCGCCACACACTACTATTGGGCTCTGAAGTATAGGTTTGCACACCGGCATCACGCTGCTCGATCCAGTAAATCCGACCTGTCTCAGTCAGTTTTACCTCATATGCATGGGCAGGTATTTCATCGTAAAAGGCCTGATTGATACGCTGTGCAAGGCGCGGGCTATCAATCACGAAGCCTAATTCTGTATTTAAATTGGCTGAACGCGGATCAAAGTTAAAGGAGCCGACAAAAACATGTTTGCGATCCACGGAAAAAGTTTTGGCATGCAGACTTGACCCCGAGCTGCCTAAAAATCTTTTCTTACGCTTCATCCGCTTAACTTGAGTTGGATGACGCTGCATCTCATATAACACCACCCCAGCTTTAAGTAGAGCTTTACGGCGTTTTGCGTACCCTGCATGCACAGCTGCCACATCG
Organism: Gammaproteobacteria bacterium; assembly: GCA_012518175.1. GTDB lineage: Bacteria > Pseudomonadota > Gammaproteobacteria > Pseudomonadales > Pseudomonadaceae > Denitrificimonas. Next base: position 10,752 of record JAAYTE010000151.1, read on the forward strand.
GTAGCGGCCAAAGAGTTGGTCAGCACCTTAACCTCAACGCCTTTACGTACCAGCCAAGCAAAGGCCTCAACACCGGCTTCAGTGGGGACAAAATACGGTGAGATCAGCTCAACATCCACATCTGGATCGCCAATAATATCTTGAAACTGCTGGATCAATAGTGACTCTTTCTGTGCGTTACCTAGGCCTTTACGCGGATCATCACTGACCATGCGCACCTGCAGCCATTCGAAATCAATGCTGCGCTGCTCAAGCTGACGAATCAACTCTGACTCACGCAATGACTCCACATACTGCTGGGCTCCAGGGCTGCCGGCAATGCTCTGAGAGCGCGCACGCAACTCCTGCAGTGATATACCGCGGCCATTAGGCACTACACGCTCGAGTGGGTAAGAAGATGCGCTGTGCCAATACTTATCAAAGTCAGTGGAGACCTCCTGAACTGCCGCACCCACGCTGAGAATATCTAAATCAGCAAACAACACATCATCTGTAGCACCAAAGTACTCATCACCGATGTTGCGGCCACCGATGATGCTAAAGGAGTTATCAGCGATAAACGATTTGTTATGCATGCGCCGATTGAGCCGTGAAAAGTCGGTGAGAAAGCCCCACCAGCGTGGTGCGCGCACCATAAATGGGTTAAACAAACGCACTTCTATATTTTCATGGCTATTGAGGGCAAGCAAAATAGGCTCGGCGGCACTGGTATTATTATCATCCAATAGCAGGCGAACTCGCACGCCACGCTCAGCAGCTTCATGTAGGGCTTCAAAGAGCATGGTGCCGGTCATATCTTGCCGCCAAATATAGTACTGCACATCCAGGCTGCGTTGCGCATACTTAGCCAACAGCATGCGTGCAGCAAAGGCCTGATCTGCTTCAACCAGGGGATAGATACCACTTTTTTCGGTGCCGTGCTCTTGTTCAAGAGCAGTTAACGCCTTAGCAAAGTAGGTGTCGGCCACCTCTTCTTTCGAGTACGCCAGCGTCTGGGTGCGACCATCTAAGTTTGGTAAGCTTTGGCAGCCGGTCATCAAGAGACTCAAAGCAATAAATCCCAACTTAATAAGTTTGCTAGTCATAATCTAATTTAAAATGCCATTGTGTTTATGCTACTGAGGATAAAATTGCCCTAAATCAAGAACATGCAGGTCTGTTAAC
>JAAYTE010000152.1 GCA_012518175.1 Gammaproteobacteria bacterium
CTGGTAAGTACCAGCACATTGTGATTTTGTTGCTCAGCTGCTGCAGCGCTAAATGCCTGTAAATCTGCCTGCACTAAAGCACTGGGCAGTTGCAGGTAGAGTGTCCACTGGGTGGCTGAATCAGCCAGTTGCAGGGGTAAAAATACTTTGATCAGTCCCGAACTGGCGTCTTCACTGTATTGTGCAGCGTTACTAAAATTCTTCAGAGCGGTCAGTTCTTGGCTGCTCAACAAAGAGCTGGCACTGCGGCCCAGTTCATTGGGGTGACTGGTTGAAGCCACCAAACTGCCGTTACTGGCAATGAGCGCCAACTCTGCCACGCCACCGTACAATTGCTGCTGCGCTTGGGTGAGCAAGGTTTGAATAAACTCTAGGCTTAAGTCGACGCCAGCAATACCCATAAAATCGCCGTCCACTAAAATGGGCGCGCTAAAAGATGACATCAGCACATCTTGTCCATTCATTGCATAGGCCGCAGGATCAATCACACAGCTGCGCTTGGTCTCCTGCACGCAGAGGTAATACTCACCGGCACGCACACCATTGCTCAGCAGGGTGTGGCTATTTGGATCGGGCAGCAGCTCTACTTTAGCCGCGCCGTTGGTGTCGCGATACCACCAAGGCACAAAACGGCCGTCCTCATCACTACCCAACTCAGGCATACCAGCATACAGATCATCGCTGGCATCCAGGGCGTCAGGCTCCCAAGCAATATAGGCATTGAGTAGGTCTGGGTTTTGCTCAAGGGTGGCTTTTAGCAGGTGGTTTATTTCTGGGCGGGTAATCAACAGTTGCGGGTTACCGAGGCTGTCTTGCATGCCCAGTAATGCGTTCACGCGCGCTAAATCTTCGGCAATGGCGATAGGGCGCTGCAGCTGGCCTTTGATCTGCTCGCCGTATTGCTGGGCAATGGCAGAGATATGTTGCTCAGTGGACTGGGCAAATAAGCTCTGTATACGTTGCTCGCTACTGGCTTGAGTTTGCTTGCCGGAATACAGTGCGTAGCTTGATAGCGCCACGACCACAGCGAGGACGCAGCTGCCGGCTAAAACAGAAATAGAAACAGAGAGGGATTTAAACGTCATGCGGTGTTCATCCAAGGTTGATCAAAGGCGCGGTTAAGCTGGTGCAAATAGTAGCAGCTGGCTTTTTGCTGGCAAGTATTAGCTTATCGGCAGGGTTTAGTCATTGCATGAGCGCAGTGCATAAAGCTTTTTTGTGCGAGTTTATAGGCGCAATAGGCTAAAGCATCTTGCTTTTCATCGGTAGAGCGACAAAATACAGGCCAGCGGATAAAACTGTAATAGACTTCAGTTTATTGAAACCATCGATATGGCGATGGACTTGCTAAATTACATAGAGGATGAGGTGAAAATTGACGACTTTACACAAAGGTTTAGCGCTTGCCGGTGCGCTGCTATTAACAGGCTGTCAGGCCATCAATACCACAGGTTCCAGCGCGGTGGGGGTGGATCGTAAGCAGTATATGTTCAGTATGCTCAGCACCGATGAAGTCAACCAAAGCTATGCGCAGATGTATCAAGAAACACTGCAGCAGGCGCAAGCTAAAGGTAAGTTGGATACCCGCAGTAATAATGCTAAGCGCTTGCAGGTGATTGGCCAGCATTTGATTAGTCAGGCCGGCTATTTTCGCCCCGATGCGCGGCAGTGGGATTGGCAAGTGAGCTTGATTGATAGCCCAGAGCTGAATGCCAATTGCGGCCCGGGCGGTAAAATTATTTTCTACAGCGGCATTATTACTAAACTCAAGCTCACCGATGATGAGATTGCAGCAGTCATGGGCCACGAGATTGCCCACGCGCTACGCGAGCACAGCCGCGAAGCCATGTCCAAGGCCTATGGTATTGAAATGGCTAAGTTGGGCTTAGGCGCTGTTTTGGGCGTGAGTCAGGAGACAATTGGTTTGGCTGATACCGCCGTGCAATACGGTATGACTTTACCCAACAGCCGCAGCGCCGAAACTGAAGCAGATTTATTAGGCATTGAGCTGGCAGCGCGGGCGGGCTACAACCCCAATGGTGCGGTCAGCCTGTGGCGCAAAATGGAGCAAGCAAGCCAAGGAGCACCTGCTGAGTTTATGAGCACTCACCCTTCGTCCTCGACGCGCATTGCCACCTTGGAAGCTAATATTCCTAAAGTAATGCCTTTGTACGAGCAAGCACGTAAGCGCTAATGAAAACTCTGGCGTAGGGCATCGCGGGCGTAGCGAAGTCGTCCAACTCGCAAGCTGGCGCGGAGCTTGAGCTATGGACTGCCACGTCGCTGTGCTCCTCGCAGAGGTAGGGCGCGTTATTGCGAGGAGCCTTGCGGTGCTCACTTAGGGCTGGCTATAGCAAGCCCAGTAATTTGCTGCGCTACCTCGCAATAATGCTTTTGGCGGTACGCCGTTTTTTTAGCCTTAGATCCGGCGCGCAAAATGGCTAAGCAGCAGGCTTTATTTACTGGCTTTAAAAATGACAAATTTCGCATTGGCTGCGACTTGCTCAACCTTGCTAAACATACGTTTCAAAGTGATGTGGTAACCCAGATGACGGTTGCCGACCACCCATAATTGCCCGCCAGGCTTGAGCACGCGGTGGCTTTGTTGGAACATGCGCCGTGCTAAAAAATCGCCCACCACCTGTTGCTGGTGAAACGGCGGGTTGCACAGCACTACATCCAACGTTTGTGGTTGCACCGCGCCCAGTCCATCACCGGCATAAATAGTAACCGGGCGCTGCCCCAGTGCCTGCTGCCAGTTTTCTTGCGCAGATTGCACGGCCATATACGACTCATCCACCAGCAGCAGCTGCGCTTCTGGATTTTCTAAGGCGCAGACAATCGCCATTACGCCATTACCGCAACCCAGATCGGCAACGTGTGCATGACCAAGGCCACTCGGTAAGTGTGGCAGCAGAAAACGCGTACCAATATCCAAGGCTTCGCGGCAAAATACGCCAGCATGGTTGCGTAAGCTGATTTTAGGCTTATCCAGCTCATAGCTGCTTGGGTAAGGTGATTGGGCCTGCGCTATGTTGGTGGGGGTGACAAATAGTAAACGGGCTTTTTTCTCCGCGAGGCTGGCTTGCACTGGGCCAATATAGCGCTCGAGCAAATCACCTGCTGAGCGTGGCAGGTGCTTAATCATGCCTGCGGCAACAATAATAGTGCGGTCGCTGATGTGGCTTTGCAGGCGAATCAGTTGTTCTTCCAGCAGAGCTAGGGTTTTGGGTACGCGAATCAGTACGCAATCATAAGGGCCCTGAAACGCTTGTTCAGATTGCAGAATCTGTACCGCATCTGCTGGGCGTTGATTGTGATCAAGGTTATTGCGCAGAGCTTGGTGGGCTAAAAATGAGTCACCGCTGCTGTGCACTTGCATGTGCTCGGCGAGGCTGATGGCCAGAGCGCCAAAGTTATCATTGAGGATCAAGCAGCGGCTGTGTCCGCTCAAAGAGAGTTCGCTGAGGTGTTTAAGTAGGTATTCATCCGCAGCATCGAAAGCTTGTAGCGGGCTATTGTGCTGCTCCGGATAGCGTTTTAAGTCCAGCTGGGCATAGGCAGTATTGAGTATAGGCATAGAGATCGCAGGTATTTGTTTGGCCAAAAATGGCGTATTAATAAAGGTACAGTTCGTTAGTGAGGTGCAGTATGAGCGCGAGACAAGAAAAGTTCACCCGACAAACCATTACCAGCTTGCACACTTGGACGCCAAGTCTATTTAGTTTCCGTTGCACCCGTGATGCGGGGTTTCGTTTTACTGCGGGGCAGTTTGCCCGTTTAGGTGTGCGTAAAGCCAATGGGTCCATTGTTTGGCGTGGTTATTCGATGGTATCGAGCCCATTTGATGAGTTTTTAGATTTCTTCTCGATTGTCGTGCCCGGTGGTGAGTTTACCAGTGAGTTGAGTAAGTTGGCGGTGGGCGATGAAATTTTGATTGAAAAGCAGGCCCATGGTTTTTTAACCTTGGATCGCTTTATTGATGGTAAAAATCTGTGGATGTTGGCCACAGGCACGGGGCTGGCACCCTTTTTGTCAATGCTGCAAGACTTTGAGGTGTGGCAGCGTTTTGAGCGGATTGTCTTGGTTTATAGTGTGCGCTCGGCAGAAGAGCTGGCGTACCGTGATTTGCTCGATGAAATATTAACCCGTGAATATGTCACCGAATATGCGCATAAGTTTACTTTTGTGCCGGTGGTGACCCGTGAGCAAGTGCCGGGCTGTTTGGGCGCTCGGATTACCGACTTACTGACTTCCGGTGAGTTGGAGCAGCATGTTGATTTACCGATGGAGGCGGAGCACTCACGGGTATTGCTCTGTGGTAACCCTGAAATGGTTGAGGATTGCCGCATGTTGCTGCAGCAGCGCGATATGCAATTGTCCTTAACTCGCAAGCCCGGTGCTGTAGCAGTGGAGAACTATTGGTAGGTTGCTGTTTGTAGTTTTGCTTGGTGTTATTTGCTATGGAGGCATATATCAATCGTGCTAGCAGCACTATTGGTCAATGAGTGCTTCGGGGTTGGCGTGATGAGCGAGCCATGGATGGCGCAGCGCCGGAGTTGAACCCTGGGCGGCTTCATCGACGGACTAACACCCATTCCGAAGTACGGCAGGCACCTGACTCCAAAATAGGGTTGTAACTATAGGTATTAAGGATTATCTATGTGTGCCGTGCCGTGCAAGTGCCGTTGCTACCTCAGCGCGCCATCCCTGGCTGCGCTTGTCACGTCACCTGCACGGCACTCATTGAGCATCGCTAGGGTTTGCCGGTCTTCTAAAAATACAACATCGCAAAGCCATAGCCCTGGTGGGTGTTGTTAGTTTTTGTTTTGCTGTTTAAGCAGGTCACGGATTTCGCTCAGTAGCACTTCCTCGTTGCTCGGCGCTGGTGGTTCTGCCGGCGCTTCCTCGGTCACGTTATCTTCGCGCTTGAGGCGGTTAACTGCTTTGATTCCCATGAAAATTGCAAAAGCAATAATGATGAAGTCAATAATGGTTTGAATGAATTGTCCGTAGGCGATAACCACTGCAGGAATGTCACCTTGTGCGGCTTTGAGGGTGATCACTAGGTCAGTGAAGTCCACACCACCAATCAACATACCCAGTGCGGGAGTAAATACATCGCCAACAAATGAGCTAACGATTTTACCGAAGGCGGCGCCAATGATAATACCCACAGCCATATCAACAACATTGCCTTTGACGGCGAAAGTTTTAAATTCTTTAAGAATACTCATGCTGTATTTTCCATAGCGAAATTATTAAATAATTGATTGTCTGTCGCGCGACCCTATGCCGCACTTGAAATAGATTATAAGAGACTTTATGTGGATAAGTACTTTTTTATCGACTTAATGGCAGTAATTCGCAGCTGCATGTGCATTACGTAAGGCTAGCATCAGCAGAGTAAGTTAAAGGGTGCGAGCCACAGCGAACTCAGCAAGCTCAACTAGCGCGTCGCGATAACCAGAGGCGGGCAGAACATTAAGACAGTTAATGGCGCGCTGGGCGTAGTCTTTGGCTAAATTTGCTGTGTAATCCAAAGCGCCGGAAGCTTCCACTGCGGCACTGATTTCTGCTAAATCCTCGATACCACCTTTTTGAATGGCTTGGCGCACCAATGCGGCTTGTTCTGCAGTGCCGTCACGCATGGTGACAATCAAAGGCAGGGTTGGTTTGCCTTCAGCCAAGTCATCACCGACGTTTTTGCCTAAGGTTTCCGCATCGCCGCGGTAATCCAATAGGTCATCCACCAGCTGGAAGGCAATGCCCAAATTGTCGCCATAAGTACGCAAGGCTTCAGCATGTTGCGCTGAAGCGCCGGCTAGTACAGCAGCGCTGTGGGTGGAGGCTTCAAAGAGCATGGCGGTTTTGCCGCGAATCACTTCCATATAGGTGGCTTCGCTGGTGCTGGCGTCGCGGACTTTAGTTAATTGCAGTACTTCGCCTTCAGCAATGACGCGAGTGGCTTGGGAAATAATATCCATTACCGGTAGAGAGCCGAGACGCACCATCATTTCAAAGGAGCGAGCATATAAAAAATCGCCAACTAACACGCTGGGCGCGTTGCCCCACTTGGCGTTTGCGGTTGAGCGGCCGCGGCGTAAGTCCGATTTATCAACTACATCGTCATGCAATAGCGTGGAAGTATGCAGAAACTCAATCAGGGCAGCCAGAAGGCGTAAATCTTCATCTTTTTTACCCAAGGCATTACCGGCTAATAACACCAGCAAAGGGCGCAAGCGTTTACCGCCTGCGGAGATAATATAATCACCGATTTTTTCTACCAAAGGGATTCGTGAGGAAAGCTGTTGTTTAATGATGCTGTCTACTGCAGCAAAATCTTCAGCGACGATTTGGTAAAAAGCCTGTGGTTGCATGACTCTGCGTACTCCAATAAGGTTGTGCGCATGCTATGAGGCGCGCGCCTTTCTGTCAAGGTAAGGCATACAGAGCTTGCGCCGCGTTTGAACAGTGCGTACAATTCGCGCTCCTGAACTTTACTTGGGCAACTCCCTGCCTTACGCAATTGCAGTGCGTCTTAATCCAATGCACAGCAGCCATGCCAACTGATACCTACTCTTATAAAACGTTGGGTGAGCAGGAATAACGGAGAAATGTGATGTACGCAGTAATCGTAACTGGTGGTAAGCAATACAAAGTCGCTGAAGGCGAATATTTGAAGATTGAAAAACTGGACGTGGCAATCGGCGAAGCCGTAACATTTGACCGCGTTCTGTTAATTGGCAACGGCGAAGATGTAAAAATCGGCGCGCCAGTTGTTGATGGTGCTAAAGTGACAGCTGAAGTGACCGAACAAGGTCGTCACGATAAAGTGACAATTATTAAATTCCGTCGCCGTAAGCACAGCATGACGCGTCAGGGCCACCGTCAGTGGTTTACTGAAGTTAAAATCACCGGTATTCAGGCTTAATTGACTGAACCCCAAACTGATGGAGTGTTGATCTCATGGCAACGAAAAAAGCTGGCGGTAGTACCCGCAACGGTCGCGACTCGGAAGCTAAACGCTTAGGCGTTAAGATGTACGGCGGCCAAACTGTAAAATCTGGAAACATTATCGTGCGTCAGCGCGGCACTGAGTTCCACCCAGGTGCCGGTGTAGGCATGGGCAAAGACCACACCCTGTTCGCTAAAGAGCCAGGTGTGTTGAAGTTTGAAGTTAAAGGTGCTTTTGGACGTCGCTACGTAAGCGTAGTTTCAGCCTAAGTAACTTTACACGGAAAAGCCCTGTCATTTGACGGGGCTTTTTTGTTTGTGCAGGCAGTAAAGACGGATCATCCGTGCTTGTTGTATCCTGCGTTAATATTTATCAGCCTGCGGGCTCGCGGGAGGCACAAGAATGAAATTCGTCGATGAAGCATCGATCGTGGTAAAAGCTGGCGATGGCGGCAATGGCTGCATGAGCTTTCGCCGAGAAAAGTTTATTGAATTTGGTGGTCCAAACGGCGGTGATGGCGGTGATGGCGGCTCTATTTATATGGAAGCTGACGTTAACCTCAACACCCTGATCGACTACCGTTATACGCGCCGCTATAACGCGCAGCGCGGTGAGAATGGTCGTGGCGCGGACTGTACCGGCGCTAAAGGCGAAGACCTGATCTTAAAAGTACCGGTCGGGACCACCATTATTGATGCCGA
>JAAYTE010000020.1 GCA_012518175.1 Gammaproteobacteria bacterium
GCGCCCGCTGTCGTGAATATCAGTACACGACAAAACGTATCCAGCAAAGGTTCTGCTGGCGGCTTCCATCAGCTCCCAGAGTTGGAAGGTTTACCACCGATTTTCCGTGAGTTTTTTGAGCGCAGTTTACCTATGCCGCGTGAACCGCAGGGGCGTAACCGTGGGCAGCAGCGTGAGGCGCAGTCCTTGGGTTCAGGCTTTATTATTTCAGAAGATGGTTATATTTTGACCAATAATCACGTGATTGCCGATGCCGATGAAATCATTGTCCGCTTAGCGGATCGCAGTGAGCTGCAAGCTAAGTTGGTGGGTGCCGATCCGCGTACTGACGTTGCTCTGCTGAAAGTCGAAGGTAAAAACTTACCCACAGTAAAGCTGGGTAAAGCCAAGGATTTGAAAGTCGGTGAGTGGGTGTTGGCCATTGGTTCGCCGTTTGGGTTTGACCACTCGGTAACTTCGGGAATTGTTTCTGCCAAAGGCCGTAACTTACCCAACGATAACTATGTGCCCTTTATTCAGACAGATGTGGCGATTAACCCTGGTAATTCAGGTGGTCCGCTGTTTAACCTCGACGGTGAGGTTGTGGGGATTAACTCGCAAATTTTCACTCGCTCCGGTGGTTTTATGGGGTTGTCATTTGCCATTCCGATGGAGGTTGCGTTAGATGTGTCTGACCAGCTGAAGGCCAGCGGCAAAGTAGATCGCGGTTGGTTGGGAGTGGTCATTCAAGAAGTGAATAAAGATCTGGCTGAGTCCTTTGGTTTAGATAAGCCTGCAGGTGCATTAGTGGCGCAGGTGTTAGAACAAGGCCCAGCCGATAAAGGTGGTTTGCAGGTGGGTGATGTGATTTTAAGCATCGACGATCATCCGGTGATTATGTCTGCCGACTTGCCGCATTTAGTTGGCGCAGTGAAGCCGGGTAAAACCATTAAACTGCAGGTCATGCGTGATGGTTCGCGTAAAACCTTAAAAGTTAAAGTGGGTGCCTTGCCCAGTGAAGGCGAAGAGATGTCGTTGGCTGGCGATAAAAGCAGTACCAGCGCCAGTAATCGTCTAGGTATTGTGGTGGGTGATTTAACGCCAGAGCAGAAAAAAGCCATTGATTTACAAGGTGGTGTGGTTATCCAAGAAGTGCAGGATGGCCCAGCAGCAATGATTGGTTTACGTGCAGGTGATGTGATTACACACTTAAATAACCAGGTCATTGATTCAGCAAAAACCTTTGCTAAGATTGCTCAGGAGCTGCCCAGCGATAAGTCCTTGTCTATGCGGGTTTTACGCCAAGGTCGCGCAAGCTTTATCACCTTTAAGCTAGCTAAGTGATTGCGGCGCTGGTGTTTGTGTAGCGGCCATAAGTGAATGGAGTTGAGAGCATGAAGAGTAGTCAGCCGAAAAACATTGTCATCTTAACCGGTGCTGGCATCTCGGCTGACTCAGGCATAGCAACCTTTCGAGCAGCGGATGGTTTGTGGGAAAACCACGATATTCAAGAGGTTGCTACACCTGAAGGCTATGCGCGCAATCCCGAGCTAGTGCAGCGCTTTTACAATGAGCGCCGAGCACAATTGCTTGAGCCGCAGATCAAACCCAATCCTGCGCATTTTGCCCTAGCTGAGCTGGAGGCACATTACGCGAGCAATGCATTGGGGCATGTCACTGTAGTGACGCAAAATATCGATGACTTGCATCAGCGAGCTGGCTCTAAAAATGTTTTGCATATGCACGGTGAGTTGCTCAAGTTGCGCTGCGTGGAAAGTGAAGAGGTGGTTGGGTGGCGCAGTAGTCAACCAGTAACCACTGCGGATCGCTGCCAATGTTGCGCAACCCCACAGCCATTACGGCCACACATTGTCTGGTTTGGCGAGATGCCGTTCTACCTTGAAGAAATCGATTACAGATTGAATCAGGCCGACCTGTTTGTCGCCATAGGCACCTCTGGCAATGTCTATCCGGCAGCGGGTTTTGTCGCCAGTGCTCGGCGCTTGGGCTTGCCCACTGTGGAGTTCAACCTAGAAGCTGGCAGCAATGCTTCACAGTTTCAACAAGCCATTTATGGGCGCGCAGCAGTCACAGTACCGCAGTGGGTCGACGCATTGGTGGGGCGCTAAGCTGTATTGCTGCGTTGCCGCAGATGTTACTGGGCATAGGAAAAAATAATCAGACGGGAGTAAGCAAGGTGGTTAATTGCTTTCTCCCGTTTTTTGTCTAGATGGATCTATTATTTAGCCTGCTACACGCCAGATAGGTGACTTAAGCACTATAAATCAGGTAAACTCACTGGCTATTTTCTGTGTTCTGTTGGCAGTCGGCCGACGGACTTAATTGTAGAGTGATGTTCTGTGAGTGACCTGAGTCATATCCGTAATTTTTCCATTATTGCCCATATCGACCATGGTAAATCCACTCTGGCCGACCGCTTTATTCAAATGTGCGGTGGCTTGACCGAGCGTGAGATGGAATCTCGGGTTTTGGATTCTATGGACCTCGAGCGTGAGCGAGGCATTACCATTAAAGCCAAGAGTGTAACCTTGGACTACACCGCTAAAGACGGTAAAACCTATCAATTAAACTTTATTGATACCCCAGGCCACGTTGACTTTAGTTATGAAGTCAGCCGTTCCTTGGCTGCGTGCGAAGGCGCTTTGTTGGTGGTTGATGCGGGGCAGGGCGTAGAAGCGCAATCTGTTGCCAACTGCTATACCGCCATTGAGCAAGGCCTCGAAGTAATGCCCGTACTCAATAAGATCGACTTGCCACAGGCAGATCCTCTTCGTGTGCAAGAAGAAATTGAGCATGTGATCGGCATTGATGCCACTGACGCCGTGACCTGTAGTGCTAAAACAGGGCTTGGTGTGGACGATGTTTTGGAGCGTTTAGTCCAAGTCATTCCAGCACCAGAAGGCGAAATTGATGCGCCGTTACAAGCGCTGATTATTGACTCTTGGTTTGATAACTACCTAGGTGTTGTTTCTTTAGTGCGCATTAAGCATGGCCGCATTAAAAAGGGCGATAAAGTCTTGGTGAAATCCACCGGACGTGTTCACCAGGTCGACAGTGTGGGCTTGTTTAACCCAAAGCTGACGCAAACTAAAGAGCTGAAAGCTGGCGAAGTTGGCTTTATTATTGCCGGTATTAAAGATATTCAAGGTGCGCCAGTGGGGGATACTTTAACCCTGTCGCATACGCCTGATGTGGATATGCTGCCAGGTTTCCAGCGGGTTAAGCCGC
>JAAYTE010000153.1 GCA_012518175.1 Gammaproteobacteria bacterium
AGCCTTATGCACAGCAACCCGCGCATTGCCCACAGCTTAATCGAGAGCATGGCACGGCGCATTGACTTAATGAACCAAGAAATAACCAGTCTGCGCTGCAAGCTCAAAGCTGAACCCTGCACGGACTAGAACCCAGCTGCAGCTCGACTGCGTAGCGTATCCAGCCTATTTACTCTTGCGGGGTCACCTGTAAAACCCGCAAAGAGCCTGCTTTTTCCAGTGTAGACTGCTATTATTCGCATTTTTCGCAGGCAGTTAAACCATGCTGGAAAGACTCTTTCAGTTACAAGCCAACAACACCTCTTTTCGTACCGAAGTGCTGGCGGGTATCACCACCTTCCTCACCATGGCTTATATTCTCTTCGTCAATCCCAATATGCTGGCGGAAATTGGCATGGATCACGGCGCAGTATTTGTCGCAACCTGCTTAGCCGGCGCCATTGGTTCAGCCATTATGGGCATGGTGGCCAACTACCCTATTGCCCTTGCCCCAGGGATGGGACTTAACGCCTTCTTCACCTACACCGTCGTCGGCACCATGGGCTACTCTTGGGAGGTGGCGCTCGGTGCCGTGTTTATTTCGGGCTTCTTGTTTTTCGCGATGTCGATTTTTAAGATTCGCGAGTGGATTATTAACAGTATTCCGATGCCGCTGCGCTCAGCCATTAGCGCCGGTATTGGTTTGTTTTTAGCACTGATTGCGCTCAAAAATGCCGGCATTGTCATTGGTAACCCCGACACCTTAGTGACCTTGGGTGACCTCACCCAGCCTGGGCCAATCTTGGCGACCATCGGCTTTATGCTGATTGTGGCACTGGCTTACCGCCAAATCACCGGTGCGGTCATGATCGGGATTTTACTCATCACCGGGTTTTCCATTGTTATGGGCTTTTCAGCTCTCAATGGCGTAGTCAGTATGCCGCCGAGCATGATGCCAACTTTATTAAAGCTGGATATTATCGGCGCTCTGGATGTTGGTTTGGTGAGCGTAATTTTCGCTTTTTTATTCGTAGACTTATTCGATACATCAGGCACGCTGATTGGTGTCGCACAGCGTGCCAACCTGATGGATAAAGACGGCAAAATGCCGCGCTTGGGCCGTGCTTTATTGGCCGATAGTACCTCAACCATGGCCGGCGCTTGCATGGGTACATCCACCACTACAAGTTTTGTTGAGTCGGCGGCGGGGATTGCTGCCGGTGGCCGTACTGGGCTTACCGCTTGTACAGTTGCCGTGTTGTTTTTACTGAGCTTATTTTTTGCCCCCTTAGCTTCTGCAGTACCGGCTTACGCCACTGCCCCTGCGTTATTTTTTGTTGCTGTCTTAATGACCAGCGGTTTAGCCAAAATCGACTGGGATGACCTGACCGTAGCAGCTCCAGTAGTGGTTGCTGCGCTAGCCATGCCACTCACGTTCTCCATTGCCAATGGTATTGCCTTTGGCTTTATCAGCTGGACAGCAATTAAGCTGCTCAGTGGCCGCTGGAAAGACCTCAACAGCGCCATGTGGGTTTTATCTATTTTGTTCATTATTAAACTGGGTTTCTTTGCCTGATGCCAAACTCCGATTACTCCCCCGCGGCTTATTTAGAGCAACTGCATGCCAAGCAAGCCCGCTTAGAAAGCCTCTTGCACGAGTTTAATGCGCCAGCACCACAGGTGTTTGCCTCTGCTGAGCAAAACTTTCGCCTGCGTGCTGAGTTTCGTCTCTGGCGTGAAGAGGGTCAGCGCCACTATGCGATGATGACGCCGGGTGATAAGCGTACGCCTATTTTGATTGATCGCTTCCCGATTGCCAGCACTCTGATTAATCAGCTCATGCCCCGCCTCAAAGAGGCTTGGAGCACGAGCACTGCGCTTTCTGAACGTCTCTTTCAGGTGGAGTTTTTAACCACCTTATCCGGTGAGGCGCTGATTACTCTGTGTTACCACCGACCGTTGGATGAGGCCTGGCATGCGGCGGCAACTGCGCTAGCTCAAGACTTAAACGTCAGTATTATTGGCCGTTCGCGCGGTAAGCGTACAGTGATTGGTCGCGATTACGTGGTTGAAAAACTCGAAGTGGCCGGCCGTGTATTTACTTACCGTCAACCGGAAGGGGCTTTTACCCAGCCCAACGGTGCGGTAAATACTCATATGCTGAACTGGGCCTATGAGGCGCTAGGTGCGCAAACCGATGATTTGCTGGAGCTGTATTGTGGCAACGGTAATTTTACGTTGCCGCTGTCCACTCGTGTGCGTAAGGTACTGGCCACTGAGATCAGCAAAAGCTCGGTCAATGCGGCGCTGGCTAATTTGGCTGACAATCAGATTGAAAATATTGAGTTGGTGCGCCTCTCTGCTGAGGAACTGACGCAAGCGTTAAACAAAGTGCGCGAATTTCGGCGTTTAGCTAATATTGATTTGGACAGTTATCAGTTTGGTACGGTGTTTGTTGATCCGCCACGGGCGGGCATGGACCCTGATACGTGTGAGCTGGTGCGGCGTTTCCCACGGATTTTGTATATTTCCTGTAACCCAGACACTTTAGCGGAGAATATTCGCCAGCTGAGTGATACGCACAAGATCACTAAAACTGCGCTCTTTGATCAGTTTCCGTGGACTGATCATATGGAAAGTGGGGTGTTGTTGGAGCGCAAATAACTCGGACAACAGCGGTCAAGTAGACCCCTTGGTCGTTGCCCGCAGCACTCAAT
>JAAYTE010000154.1 GCA_012518175.1 Gammaproteobacteria bacterium
CCGGCCAAGAGCACAACAATGCTGCTAGCGATCAGGGTGCGTGAAGTGGAGAGTTTTAGCATGGTAAATTCCTTGTAGGCATTATGTTGGGTTAGCTGTTTTTACTCTATGGTTATTAGAGTGGTGTTAGCGCATTAAGTTCTTAGGCACGTACAAATGGGTTATTGCGCATTTCATCGCCTAGCAGCGTGTCTGGCCCATGTCCGGTGACCACTGTTGCTTCTTCATCGAGTATATATAAACGCTGGCGAATAGAGCGCTCAATAGTGGCGTAATCACCGCCCCATAAGTCAGTGCGGCCAATGCCTTGCTTGAATAGAGTGTCACCGGCAATCAGCAGCTTATCGTTGGGGAACCAAAAGCTCATAGAGCCTGGAGTATGCCCTGGAGTATGCAGGGCAACGCCACAGCCACAGGCTAACTCTTCATCATCACTGAGCCAGAAGTCAGGAGCAGGAACTGGGGTGTAGGGCACACCAAACATTGAGCATTGCATCTCTAAGTTGTCCCACAGAAACTGATCTTCTTTATGCAGGTGTAAAGTTGCGCCGGTTTTTTCTTTCATTAAGCCAGAGGCTAAAAAGTGGTCGAGATGCGCATGGGTGTGAATAATGCTAACCACCCGCAAGCCTAACTCGTCTAGGCGTTGTAAGATCAGTTCATGGTCGCCACCGGGGTCGATCACTATGGCTTTTTTGCTAATGGGATCGCCAATAATAGTGCAATTGCATTGCAGTGGGCCAACGGGAAAGGTTTCGCGAATCAGTGCAGGCTGGCTAGTCAATGGTTTAAACTCCAAAAAAACGTCCCATAGATAGGTTAATAGCCTAACGTATTCTAAGCTTAATGTCGGTTACTAAGGAGCAACACATGAACAACTTTCAAACAGCTATTCTGGCTGAGCCGGTTCCGCCGCTGGCCCGTCATGTATTTTTTACTTTAGAGTCTGCTCAGCACCTTGCCGAGGCATTACGCCGCTTAGCACCCTTAGTTGATGGTAAAAGTGTGGTTGCAGGATTGGGTAAATCGGCATTGCAGGCGCTCAATAAAGAACAGGATAAACTGCGAGTATTTCCCGCGTTAAGCGCCCATGGTATTGATATTCCTTCGACTCAACATGCTCTGTGGTGCTGGTTGCTGGGTGATGACCGCGGTGAGTTGCTGCACCGCACCAATGCGTTAATTGCGGCTGTGGCGCCGGCGTTATCTGTGGTGCAGGTGACTGAGTCGTTTCGCTATTTGGATGGCCATGATTTAACCGGTTATGAAGACGGTACCGAAAACCCTGTCGAGCAGGCCGCGATTGATGCTGCGTTTGATACGCAAGCGCCGGGCGGTAGTTATGCCGCAGTACAGCATTGGCAGCATGATTTACCGAGCTTTAAAAGCCTGCCACAGCAAGAGCAAGACCATATTTTTGGACGTCGTTTGAGTGATAACGAAGAATTGGATGATGCGCCAGAATCTGCGCATGTGAAGCGTACTGCCATGGAGGATTTTGAGCCTGAAGCCTTTGTTGTACGCCGCTCGATGCCCTATATCGACGGGGATGAGGCTGGGCTCGTATTTTTGGCGTTTGGCAGCACCTTGGACTTTTTTGAGATGCAGTTGCGGCGCATGATTGGTTTGGATGATGGCATTACTGATGGACTTTTCCGTTTCAGCCGCCCAACTACCGGTGGCTATTATTGGTGCCCGCCGATTGCGCATGGTCAACTTGATCTAAGCGCTTTGCTGTAAGTGTGTTGACCGCCCGCAGTGGCGTTAAAAGCTGCGGGCGGGCGGCGTTGGCGGTTAATTGCTGCTGTGGGCAACTTGGCGGTGATCCACCCAGAGTAGGGTTGCTCCGGCAATGGCGGCAGGCATGGCAATTAAGTTGAAGAAAGGAATCATCAGCGCCAGATAAGTAATGCCGCCAAAACCTAAGCTGAGCCAGCGTTTAGTACGCAGCCATTCCAGCATTAGCGTCCAGCTGACTTTATTATTATCAGCGGGGTAGTCAATGTACTGCACAGCCATCATCCAAATATTAAACAGCAGCCAAAGTGGCGCGGCGATGATATTGACGCCGGGGATGAGCGACAAAATCAGCAAGCCCAGTGCCCGAGGCAAAAAATAACCCAGCTTGCGCATTTCTCGGGCTAGAGTGCGCGGTACCATAGCGAACAATTCGCCCCAGCTAAAGGCTGGGAAGTGGTCGTTACCACGGGCGATAACTTCTACTTTTTCCGCCAAGAAGCTATTGAACGGTGAAGCAATGAGGTTGGCAATGGTGGTAAAGGTGAAAAATATAATCAGCAGCACTAGCGCCACAAACAGCGGCCAGAGCAGGTAATTGAGAAAAGAGAGCCAGCTGGGTAGGTTCGGCATCAGTTGTTCAACCCAACCATTAAAACGCTGTACGGCAAAGTAAATCATGCCGACAAAAACCGCGATATTAATCGACAGCGGCAGTAACACATACATGCGCAAACCAGGGCGCATAATCATTTTAAAACCGGCATTTAGATAGTGTGGGCCGCCAAGAGGCTGAGCATGCATAGCTGTGTCCTATAGAGTTAATCTTGCGCTAAATCAGTAGACCAAGCGCGCAGAGTCAAAGGGTGTTTAAGTGGTGTAGTCTGTACAGATAGCAACATTCTAAAGGTTAGAGTTTGGATAGCGAACCGGCAAACTGTAATCTATGCCACATTATTTTATTTTAAGTCCGATGTTTGGGAGTTTTTATGTCTGAAGTACGTCATGCAAAAGTTATTATTTTAGGTTCGGGTCCTGCGGGCTATAGTGCTGCTGTTTATGCGGCGCGGGCTAACTTGAAGCCGTTATTGATTACCGGTATGCAGGCTGGCGGCCAATTGACCACCACCACTGAGGTGGATAACTGGCCGGGCGACCCAGAAGGGCTGACAGGACCTGCTTTGATGGAACGTATGCAGCAGCATGCTGAGCGTTTTGAGACAGAGATTGTGTTTGATCATATTCATACCGCGCAATTGCAAAGCAAGCCTTTTACTTTAATTGGCGATAGCGGTACCTATACCTGCGATGCTTTGATTATCGCCACGGGTGCCAGCGCGCGTTACTTAGGTTTGCCCTCAGAAGAAGCCTTTATGGGTAAAGGTGTGTCTGCTTGCGCCACCTGTGATGGTTTTTTCTACCGCAATCGCGAAGTGGTCGTGGTGGGCGGTGGCAGTACAGCCGTGGAAGAAGCGCTGTATTTGTCTAATATCGCCAGCAAGGTCACTTTAGTGCACCGCCGTGATACCTTCCGCGCTGAAATGATTTTGCAAGACAAGCTGCATGCGCAAGTTGCGGAAGGCAAAATTGAGCTGGCACTCAATGAGCAAGTGGATGAAGTGTTGGGCAATGAGATGGGGGTGACCGGTGTGCGCTTGTTAAATAATGATGGCAGCACGCGCGAGTTAACGGTTGATGGTGTGTTTATTGCCATTGGGCATACACCCAACACGAGCTTGTTTGAAGGTCAATTGGAGTTGAAAGACGGCTATATGGTAGTTAACGGCGGTCGTGAAGGTAATGCTACGGCAACCAGTATTGCTGGCGTCTTTGCGGCAGGGGATGTGGCTGATAACGTTTACCGTCAGGCCATTACTTCCGCCGGTGCTGGCTGCATGGCAGCATTGGATGTGGAAAGGTATTTAGACAAATAAGATTTGTCAGCTGATGCGGCTGCACCGTGCAAGGCGTGTGCAGCCGATCTTTTGCGCGTTGAGCTAAACTTCGCCAGCCAGCTTGCGCTTGTACTTAAAGCTCCACAAAGTGTGCATAAAAGCACTGCAAAACAGCAACACACTTAAAAACGTTTCTGCATAGCCAAGCCATGCTTGTTCTGGTGAGAAACTCGCCACTACGCCGTGGATAAAGTAGATGTTAATCAAAATACAGGCCCAGATATGGGTTTTTTCTGAGCCTAAGAGCATGCCTAGGGCAATAATGATTAACGGTATTAGCGCGATACTAATCACCGCTACAGCCCCTAGGCCCGGGGCGTCAGGTCGGCTAATAAAAAACAAATTCCATATCACCAAGAGCACTGCCAGTGCGGCTAACGAAGCTAAACTGATGATGCGGCTGATGCGTAAGCGTGGTTCGAGCCAGCTCAGTTCTGGGAGCGGTTTAGGGGTTCTAGCCACGAGGTTTCTCCAACTGTTGCGCAAATTGCGCTAAGCGTAGACCCAGGGCGGTGCATAGACTGATTTCATGCTCATCCAGCGGGCGCTTGCTGTCAGCGCCGGCCACATGACTGGGGCCGTAAGGCGTGCCGCCTGCTTGAGTATTTAACAGGGCGGGCTCACTGTAAGGCAGGCCACAAATCAGCATGCCGTGGTGCAGTAGCGGCAGCATCATGCTTAGCAGGGTGCTTTCTTGGCCACCGTGTAAGCTTGAAGTGGAGGTAAATACGCCAGCTGGTTTGTTGACTAACTCACCGGTCAGCCAGAGGTTGCTGGTGCCATCGAGAAAGTATTTCATCGCCGCTGCCATGTTGCCAAAACGCGTTGGGCTGCCTAAGGCCAAGCCAGCACAGTTTTTTAAATCATCAAGGCTGGCGTACATCGCACCTTCTGCGGGGACGTCTGGGGCGACGGCTTCACATTCATTGGACACTGCAGGCACAGTGCGCAAGCGTGCTTCCATACCGCCCTGCTCAACGCCACGGGCAATATGTCGCGCCATGTCCGCAGTGGCACCATGACGGCTATAATAGAGTACTAAAATATAAGGTTCGGTCATGCTAAAAGCTCAACTAGGTTTTCGATAGGGCGACCAATGGCGGCGCGTTGACCCACCACTAAAACTGGGCGCTGCATTAAAATCGGCGCTTGCACCATGGCTGCGATCAGCTCAGCTTCGCTTAAGTCTGGATTGTCGAGGGCCATCTCGCTGTACGCGGACTCACCGCTACGCATCAATTGGCGTGCAGTCAGGCCAAGTTTGCTGAGTAGTGCAGTCAGTTGCTGGGCGTTTAGTGGGTTGTCGACATAGTTGACGATGGTGGCATTAATGTTGCGCTCTTCCAGTAGTGCAAGCGCTGCCCGTGATTTGCTGCAGCGAGCATAGTGGTACAAAGTTATATCGGACATTTGGATTACCTCAAATAAAACCTGTGGGGCATTCTAGCAGGCTAAGCCACTGAGGCGGTATGCCTCACTAATAGAGAGTACGATGTTTAAAAAATACCTGATGCTAGTGTTGATGGTCTTCTTAACGGCCTGTGAGCACAGCGAGCCGTTCGGTAATGACCAGTATGGAGCGCCGATTCCTGCCTCTTGGCTGGCAGAACAGTGGTTAGTGATTAACTATTGGGCGGTGTGGTGTGCACCATGTCGGCAGGAAATTCCAGAGCTGAACCAGTTGCACAGCGAGCTAGCAGAAAATGGAGTGCGTGTGCTTGGGGTCAATTATGATCAGTTACAGGGCGATGCGTTATTGGCTGATAGCCAGCGCTTACAGATCGCCTTCCCTGTCTTGAGTCGTGATCCAGCGACCCGCTTTAAGTTGCCGCCTACACGGGGGCTGCCCGCAACTTATTTGGTTAATCCGCAAGGCGTATTGGTGGGTGAGTTGCGTGGTGAGCAGACTCAGCAGAGTATTGTGGATGCGTTACGTCAGGCAGGTTGGTCAGCGCGCTAATTGCGCTGACCAGATAGGAAGGTGGTTAAGTTGCTTTTTTACTGTCGCGTAAAGCGCGTTGCATTTCACGGTTGGAGTCACGTTCTTTTTCTACGTGGCGCTTATCATAATCTTTTTTACCTTTACCCAAGGCAATTTCGCATTTGACCAAATGTTTTTTCCAGTACAGAGCCAAAGCCACACAGGTGTAGCCTTTTTGCTGTACACCAATAAAGAGCTTATCCAACTCATTACGGTTGAGTAATAGTTTACGGGTACGTGTCGGATCCGCAATCACATGGGTGCTGGCAGTTTTCAGAGGGCTAATATGACAGCCCATCAACCATGCTTCGCCATCTTTAAGCAATACATAGCTGTCGACCAGCTGTGCTTTGCCAGCGCGTAAGCTTTTGATTTCCCAGCCGGACAGGGCAATGCCTGCCTCCATGCGCTGCTCGACAAAATAATCATGTAGCGCTTTTTTATTGAGCGCTATGGTGCCTTTCGGTTGTTTTTTATGTTTAGCCATAAGAAAGGATTATAAGACCTAATCTGTCATCTGGCGAGAGGTGGGTAAGGAATCTTTCTGCTTTGCTTGAGAGCTGGCTACGAATGCACGACAATGGACAACAAATTACCGTGTTTTGTACTTGAGTGTAGGCATTGGGATTCGGTGCCAGTTGCAGTCTATTTGGTATGACATGCTTGCTGATATTCACACTGCGTCGTTCTATCAGCAAGCTTTATTGGTGGGTGAAAAGTTATTATGGCCACACAGATTCAACGCTCTGCTTTACTGCCTTACAGTGCTGTAGAAATGTATGACTTGATCAATGATGTTTGCAAATACCCAGAGTTTTTACCTTGGTGCTCAGCCAGTGAAGTGCTTGAGCAGGGGGATGGCTATATGCGCGCCGCTTTAGTGATTGCGAAAGGGCATTTATCCCAACGCTTTGTCACTAAAAATACTTTGGTGCCAGGGCAGAGTGTCAGTATGAGTCTAGAAGAAGGCCCTTTTAGTAAACTGCACGGAGTTTGGGAGTTTAAAGCGCTCAATGAAAAAGCCTGCAAAATCAGTTTGGATTTAGAGTTTGATTATGCTGGCCCCATTATTAAGGCCACGCTAGGCCCTTTGTTCACCCAAGCTGCCAACACCATGGTGGATGCGTTTTGTCAGCGAGCCAAAGAACTCTATGGGTAAGCCAATGATTACGGTCGAAGTGGCTTACGCATTAGCCCATAAGCAAAAAATAGTACAGTTGCAGGTGCCTGAGGGGACGACGGTTCGTGAGGCTGCTTTGCGCTCAGGTCTGGATGCAGAGTTTCCAGAGCTGGATCTGAGTGAAAGTCCGTTGGGTATTTTTGGCAAGGGCATTGCGCGACCGCAAGAGCATGTCTTGCAAGACAATGATCGAGTAGAGATTTACCGCCCGCTGTTAGCCGACCCTAAAGAGGTGCGCAAACAGCGAGCTGCCCGTGCCGCGGAAGCTAAAGCCGAGGCGGAGAAGGCCGCCGCTGCCGACTGATGATCAGGGGCAGCGGGTGAGTTAAAACTCGTTGTCTTCTAAGCGAGATTTTGGGATTGGCGCAGCTTCAGCGGCATCCACTTCGCTCTGTATTTTTTCTTGCAGGGAGCCGGGCGCGGCTGGTTTAACGTTATCAGGCGCAGCTTGCGTTGTTGGCTGTGCAGGGGCTGCGGCAGTTTCGGAGTCAATTACTGTGGCCGAGTGGCCAAGAATTTCTTGGTCGCGGCTGATGCCGGGGACAAAGTCGCCACCTAAGCCTTGCAGTTCATTGTTTTCATCGAACAATAAGCTGATACGCTCTTGTTTACGTGTACCACCGGCTATTTGGATGCTGTATAAGTAGTCCCAGCGATTACTGTTGAACGTATCGGTAATCAGTGGTGTACCCATAATAAAGCGCACTTGACGAGTAGTCATGCCGGGGCGTAATTGGTCGACCATGTCTTGGGTTACGACATTGCCTTGTTGAATATCAATTTTATGAACGCCTGGAAATGAACAGCCAGCAAGGACCAATAGGCTGGCAAGGGTAAAACTGCGAATAATACGTGTGCTATTTTGCATTGGAGACGGACTTCCACTATCGTGAATAGGTAACAGATACGCTGACTATACCTGCATTGTGCGCCTCAGCGAAACCGCATTAGTGAGAAAATAACTATGGCTGAAAATAATGAATTACGTAAAGCGGGTTTAAAGGTCACTTTACCGCGTGTCAAAATCATGCAAATCCTTGAATCATGCGAGCCGCGCCACATGAGCGCCGAAGATGTCTACAAGTCCTTAATGGATGCTGGTGAAGATGTTGGCTTGGCTACGGTCTACCGTGTTCTGACGCAGTTTGAAGCGGCAGGCTTGGTTATTCGTCATAATTTTGATGGTGGCCACGCTGTCTTTGAGTTGGATGATGGAGAGCATCATGACCATATTGTTTGTGTCGACTCTGGCGAAGTCTTCGAGTTTTATGATGAAGAGATTGAAAGACGTCAGCATAAAATAGTCGAAGATATGGGCTATGAAATGGTTGATCATAATTTAGTTTTGTATGTGAAAAAGAAATAAACTGTATTCACCCACGCCACCTTATAAAGAGGTTTACGCAGCTGGTTATGATTGCTTGTCTTTACAGGACATCACTTCAGGATAATTGCTTTGTCTAAGCAAAAAGGCTCTGTTCAGGGCTTTACTGAGCGCTTTTATCGACCGCCGGTGCCGTCAGGCTATGTGCGCCGGCCCCGCTTGTGTGAGCAGCTAAAGCAAGGTCTGCAAGGGCGATTGCTCTTGGTCTGCGCCCCGGCCGGTTTTGGTAAAAGCGCGTTAGCCAGTGAGTTTTGTGAGCAGCTGCCTGCGCAGTGGCGCTCAGTATGGCTGGCATTAAGTGCGCGCTACCGTGAGCCGGGGCGTTTCTTTGAGTACTTTTTGGATGCTTTGCACAGTGTCTACCCAGATATTGCAGAGCAAGCATTGGCGGTTTTAAAGGCACGGCAAAGTCATCAGGCGTTTCCCTATGAGGCGTGGTTGGATGAGCTGCTGGACGAGATGAGTCCCGATTTAGATCCGCAGCAACCGATCTTGCTGGTGCTCGATGACTATCATTTAGTGCAAGGAGAGGTTTTAGATCACAGCCTGCAATATTTTTTAAATCATTTACCGGCTGGGTTGGTGCTATTAGTCAATAGTCGCCAGCGCCCCAGTTGGCACTTGGCACGCTGGCGCTTAGCAGAGCAAATCCTTGAAATTAGTGAGTATGACTTACGCCTCGATGCTGATGAGTTACAAACACTGCTGGCTGAGCAGGGGCATGCGCAACTGGATGTGGCGGTGCTGCAAAATATCTTATCGCGCAGTGAGGGCTGGGTAGCCGGCTTGCGTTTATGGTTGTTGGCCATGCCTGCGGACCATGAATACGCCTTGTTATCGGGCCCGCATGGGGCGCAAGGCCTGATTCGAGAGTACTTACTGGAAGAAATTATCAGCCAGCAGCCACAATCTATTAAAGAGTTTCTAGCGGCTACGGCAGTGCTTGAGCGTTTTAATATTGAGCTGTGTGATGCCCTGCGCGGTGCACAAGACAGTGCGCAAATCATCGAGCATCTATTGGCCCATCAAGTGTTTTTAGTGCCACTGGATGAGCAAGGTGAGTGGTATCGCTACCATCATTTGTTTTCTGACTTATTACAGTCGCAAAGCCTACCTGCAGCGCAGTTGTTAATCTTGCATGAGCGGGCTAGCGCTTGGTTTGCGCAGCAAAATATGCTCAATGATGCTGTTGAGCACGCTTTATTGGCGGAGCAGCCAGAACTTGCTGCCAGTTTAGTGCAGGGCTCGGCGGAGGAGTTACTGCTGGCGGAGCAAAATGTCAGCATGTTATTACGCTGGAAAATGGACTTGCCAGATAGCGTCTTAGCCAGCACTCCGCGTTTGATTATCTTGTATTGCTGGGCGTTGGGCTTGGCTTGTCAGTTGGATGCTGCTGAACAGCTCTTGGCCCAGCTTGAGAAGTTTTTACCCGCCCCCAACCCTGAAGAACAGCGTGGTCTGCTGGCCCAGTGGCAAGCTTTGCAAGGCTTGCTGGCGCGGGGACGGGGACAGGCTGATGAAGCTTGGCAACACTGTCATGCAGCGTTACAAGCGTTACCTGTAGAGCGGCATGGGCAGCGACAAATATGCTTGTCAGTGCTGGCGAATATAGCCGTATTGCGTGGCGATCTGGCAGCTGCACGGCAATTTACTCGGGAAGGCGTGGAGCTAGCACAGCGTGTCGGTTGTCGCCTGTATCAGGCGCTGGCGCATTACGATGGCGCTCGGGTTTTGCAGGCGCGCGGGCAAATTCAGCGCGCCCTCGAGCTGGTGCGAGAGGCGCTCTTATTGCTAGCAGAGATGCCCCGTGAGCGGGTGTATGCGGTGCGTGCTCGCTTGACCATATATGAGGGGTATCTGCTTGGAATGCGTGGGCATAGCCAAGAGGCACGGATTAAATTGTATGCAGGGATCAATGAGGCGCAGGCTTGCCGTGATGCCAGTTTATTGATTGGTTTTCGCATGCAGGTGATCCTCGAAGGTGCAGCTGGGCGTATGCCCGAAGCTTTTGCCCAGTTGGCTGAGGCAGAGCGAATTATGCACACTTGGGATGTGCCACCAATTTATTATCTGGCGATGCTGACGCTCAGTAAGTGCGAATTATGGCTGCAGCAGGGGCAGGTTGAACTGGCGCAAGTTTGGCTCGAGCGCTTATCTGAGACGTATAGCTTAAGCAAGATTGATAAGGCCTCTGAGTTTCACCCGCAACTGGCGTTGTATGTTGAGTTGCAAGTGGCGCTAATGGAGCACAGTACCGGCCAGATTGCTGCAGCAGAGCAGCGTTTAGAGGATTTGATTGAGTATGCAGAGCAACATGACTGCATGGTTATCGCCTTAACTGCGCGGGTGCAGTTGTGTGTGTGCCTAAAGCAGCGCAAGCTGGATGAGCCAGCAGCTCAGCAGTTGCAACGAGCTTTAGCTCTAGGTGCTGGCGGCGCTGTTTTGCCTTTTCAGCCGTTGTTTGCGCAGTACCCTGAGTGGTTGCGTGAGCAGTTAAGTCGCAGTGCTCAGCATGCCATACACAATGACTTGCTGGCAGCGTTGCCGCGAGTAAAAGAGGCCGCTGTGGCAAGCGCTGATATGGCCCAGTATGAAGCCTTAAGTGCGCGAGAGTTAGCTGTTTTACAGCTGATTGCAGAAGGTTGTTCTAATCAAGAAGTGAGCGATAAGTTGTTTATTTCGCTGCATACGGTAAAAACCCATGCGCGCAATATTAACCTCAAACTTGGCGTGGAGCGCCGTACGCAAGCCGTGGCCCGTGCGCAAGCTCTGGGCATCTTGGTTTGATTATTGTGGGTTAAAAGCTGGGCTTAACCCTGATTAAAATTGAGCTGTGGCTAAAGTAGAGCGCTGATAAAAATCGCTTCGTAGTGTCAGCTTTTTTAGCTTACCGTGACGTCGAAACAATAAAGCCCGCGTAGTTGCGGGCTTTATTATTGGTGCAAGTGGCGGGTAGAGATTATTGCTGGTCAGCGTAGACCTGATCGAAAACACCACCATCGTTAAAGTGAGTTTTTTGGATCTCTGGCCAGCTGCCAAAGGTTTCTTCCACGGGCATAAAGTCTACTTCAGGGAAACGGTCAGAAAACTCAGCGAGGATTACTTGATTGCGTGGACGCAAATAGTTATTGGCAGCAATGCGTTGGGCTTCATCGGACCACAAATAATTTAAGTAGGCTTCAGCGACTGCACGTGATCCTTTGCGGTCAACAACTTTATCCACAATGGCAACTGGCGGCTCAGCTTCTGCGCTGACGCTGGGGTAAACCACTTCAAAAGCACCGCTTCCGAACTCGCGGGCAATCATTTCGGCTTCATTTTCAAAGGTAACCAGCACATCACCAATTTGGTTTTGCATAAAGGTGCTGGTTGCTGCGCGGCCACCGGTATCCAGAACGGGTGCTTGTTTAAACAGTTTGCCGACAAACTCTTTAGCCTCTTGCTCGCTACCGCCATTTTTCAGGACATACGCCCAAGCTGATAAATATGTATATCGGCCATTACCTGAGGTTTTTGGGTTAGGCACAATAACTTGGACGCCTTCTTTTAACAGGTCCGGCCAGTCTTGCAGGTTTTTAGGGTTGCCTTTGCGCACAATCAACACAGTGGCAGAGGTAAAGGGCGCGCTGTTATCCGGTAGGCGTTCAGCCCAGTTTTCCGGGATCAAGTCGCCATACTCATGCAGAGCATTGATATCGGTGGCCATATTCATGGTGATCACATCAGCGGGGAGGCCATCAATCACTGAGCGTGCTTGTTTGCTAGAGCCGCCATGGGACATTTGCAGCTGTATAGGCTTATTGCCCTGCGCTTGCCAATGCTGCTGGAATGCTGGGTTGTATTCTTTATAGAAATCACGCATGACATCATACGAAACGTTAAGTAGCGGTGCTGCTTGTAGAGTGCTAACACTACTAAAGCTTAGGGCGAGAAGTGATGCGGTCAGCAAACGTTTCATGGCGTAATCCCTTTGAAATTAATGAGAAGATGCTCACTATAGGGAAGGCTTGTTATGCTGTAAAAGAATTAGAAGTAATTTTGATATGCCTTATACGCATAAAAAAGCCCTCGCTAGGAGGGCTTTTCAGGTATAACACCATTACATATTTGGGTAGTTGGGCCCGCCAGTACCTTCTGGGGCTACCCAATTAATATTTTGTGCAGGGTCCTTAATGTCACAGGTCTTACAATGCACACAGTTCTCAGCATTAATTTGGAAACGCTTGCCTTCACTGTCTTCAACGATTTCATACACGCCAGCTGGGCAATAACGCTGTGCTGGTTCGTCATACATGGAAAGGTTCTTGCCCAGCGGAATACTTGCGTCAGTTAAGACCAGGTGGCATGGCTGGTTTGCTTCGTGAGCGGTGTTCGATAGAAAAACTGAGCTCAATTTATCGAAACTCAGTTTGCCATCGGGTTTTGGGTAGCTGATTTTCTTTGAATCAGATGCCAGCTTTAACTTAGCGTAATCCGGTGTGGTGTCACGCAGGGTGAAAGGGATTTTACCGCCAAAAATATTTTGGTCGATGTAGTTGAATGCCCCGCCCAAGAGTGCGCCATACTTATGAATTGCTGCACCAAAGTTGCGACTGGTGAACAAGTCTTCGTAGAGCCAGCTGGCTTTGAACGCGTCCACATAGGCTGTGAGTTCATCACCACCTTCGCGGCCTTGGATAATTGCATCTGCAGCGGCTTCAGCGGCTAACATGCCGGACTTCATCGCTGTGTGATTGCCTTTAATTTTAGCAAAGTTGAGCGTACCTAAGTCACAACCTACCAAGGCACCACCGGGGAAGACCATTTTTGGTAAGGAGTTGTAGCCACCTTTGGAAATGGCGCGAGCACCATAAGCAACGCGAGTGCCGCCTTCGAGGTACTGGCTAATGACTGGGTGGTGTTTGTAGCGCTGGAACTCATCGAAAGGTGATAAGTACGGGTTGCTATAAGACAAGTCAACAATCAAACCCACAACTACTTGGTTATTTTCGGTGTGATAGAGGAAAGAGCCACCTGGGTTGTCGTCGTCAAGAGGCCAGCCAGCAGTGTGTACCACTAAGCCTTCTTCGTGTTTAGCGGGGTCAATATCCCAAATTTCTTTGATACCGATGCCGTAATGCTGTGCATCAGCTTCGCTGTCAAGGTTGTAGCGCTTAATCAGTTGTTTACCAATATGACCGCGGCAACCTTCGGCAAATAAGGTGTATTTAGCTCGCAACTCCATACCTGGGGTGTACATGCCTTCTTTAGGATTGCCGTCACGGTCAACCCCCATGTCGCCGGTCAAAATCCCGTAAACCGCACCGTCTTCATTAATAAGAGCTTCTTGTGCAGCAAAGCCTGGGTAGACTTCTACGCCCAAGTTTTCTGCCTGCTCGGCCAGCCAGCGGCATAAATTACCCAAAGAAATGATGTAGTTGCCTTCGTTGTGCATCGTTTTAGGCACAAAAAAGTTTGGGATTTTCTGCCCTTTATCTGCGTTTTTTAGCAAATAAATATCATCACGCTTCACTGGCGTGTTGATTGGAGCACCAAGTTCTTTCCAATCGGGGAACAATTCATCAAGTGCGCGCGTCTCAAAAACGGCGCCAGAAAGGATGTGGGCACCGACTTCGGAACCCTTCTCAACGACGCAAACGCTGATCTCTTGACCGGCCTCTGCTGCCTTTTGTTTCAGTCGGCATGCTGCTGAAAGCCCCGAGGGGCCTGCACCAACGATGACAACATCGAATTCCATAAATTCGCGTTCCACAAGCTATCTCCTACTCATGCTGTTCATTATTTTAATTTGGAAGGCTTGAATCTCTCACCAGAATCTGTGAGGGTTTTTTCGCATTATAACTATGACTGCGCTGTGTTCCAATACAAACGCTCGTTTGAATTTTTTAAAACCCTGTTAGAATGAAATTCAAAGGTGGGCCGAAAAGGCTGTATTGTTGTATTGACCGACTTGAGTCTTACGTTCAAGATAGCAAAAGTTTTGTGCTTATCTGATTTGGTAGTTGTATATTCGACCAAGTGCATCACTGCCAGGCTTGCTTGGCGACATTTTTTATTCACCCGAGATAACGAGGAATCCATGAAGGTTCTAGTAGCTGTCAAACGAGTGGTAGACTATAACGTCAAGGTTCGCGTTAAAGCGGACAATTCTGGCGTTGATCTCGCCAACGTTAAAATGTCTATGAACCCTTTCTGCGAAATTGGCGTTGAAGAAGCCATCCGCTTAAAGGAAAAAGGTATTGCAACTGAAGTGGTTGCAGTTTCTATTGGCCCAACTGCTGCGCAAGAGCAGTTACGTACAGCCCTAGCATTGGGTGCTGACCGTGCGATCTTGATCGAAAGCAATGACGAGTTGCGCTCACTGGCGGTAGCTAAGCTACTCAAAGCCGTAGTGGATCAAGAGCAGCCGCAGTTGATCATGCTGGGTAAGCAAGCAATTGACAGTGATAACAACCAAACTGGTCAAATGCTCGGTGCGTTAACAGGTTATCCGCAAGGTACTTTCGCTTCTAAAGTTGAAGTCGAAGGCGATAAAGTTAATGTAACCCGTGAAATTGATGGTGGTTTGCAAACTGTTGCGCTGAACCTGCCAGCAATTGTTACCACTGACTTGCGCTTGAATGAGCCACGTTACGCATCTTTGCCTAACATCATGAAAGCTAAGAAAAAGCCACTGGAAGTTATCACTCCAGAATCTTTGGGCGTTTCTACCGAGTCCACCGTTACCACTTTGAAAGTTGAAGCGCCTGCTACACGTAGCGCGGGTATCAAAGTGAAGAGCGTTGCTGAACTGGTTGAGAAACTTAAAAATGAGGCGAAAGTAATTTAATGGCTATTTTAGTTATTGCTGAGCATTCGAATGACGCTTTGGGTGCTGCTACCCTAAACACAGTTGCGGCAGCTCAAGCAATTGGTGGCGATGTCCATGTACTGGTTGCCGGTGCTGGCTCTGCTGCAGTTGCTGAAGCAGCAGCAAAAATTAATGGTGTAAGCAAAGTG
The DNA here is from genome assembly GCA_012518175.1 of Gammaproteobacteria bacterium. GTDB lineage: Bacteria > Pseudomonadota > Gammaproteobacteria > Pseudomonadales > Pseudomonadaceae > Denitrificimonas. The sequence goes on from JAAYTE010000154.1 coordinate 15,237, forward strand.
TTGTCAGCTGATAACGCTGCTTTTGCACACCAGTTGCCGGAAAACGTTGCGCCACTCATTGCTGAGTTGGGTAAAGAGTATTCGCATATTCTGGCTGCGGCGACAACAACCGGTAAAAACGTAATGCCACGCGTGGCAGCGTTATTAGACGTTGATCAGATCTCTGAAATTGTTGCAGTAGAAAGCGCTGATACATTTAAGCGTCCAATCTACGCAGGTAATGCGATTGCTACTGTGCAATCCAATGCAGCAATTAAAGTGATCACTGTACGTGGTACTGGTTTTGATGCCGCTGCTGCAGAAGGCGGATCGGCGAGCGTTGAAGCTGTTAGCACTGGCGCTGATGCTGGTATCTCGGCATTTGTTGGTGAAGAGCTGGCGCAATCTGATCGTCCTGAATTAACTGCCGCTAAAGTGGTTATTTCTGGTGGTCGTGGTATGCAGAACGGTGAGAACTTTGAAATGCTCAACCGTATTGCTGACAAGCTTGGCGCTGCAGTGGGTGCTTCACGCGCTGCTGTTGACGCAGGTTTTGTGCCGAACGACATGCAAGTTGGCCAGACAGGTAAAATTGTTGCGCCAGAGCTGTACATTGCGGTTGGTATTTCCGGTGCAATCCAGCACTTGGCGGGTATGAAAGATTCTAAAGTGATCGTTGCGATCAACAAAGATGAAGATGCACCGATTTTCCAAGTTGCTGATTATGGTTTAGTGGCTGATTTATTCGACGCTATTCCAGAGCTGGAAGCTGCCCTGTAAGGCTGTGAGTTCTAACAAGAAGCCCGCTTTATAGCGGGTTTTTTGTTGCTGGCGGATTGATAAAATAATATTCAGAATACAGGGGCACGACACATGTGCCCATCATGCCGACGTGTTAATGGCGCTATGCAGTGCTTGGCCTTTATCAGATAAATGAGAAATTAAAGCTATGAGCTGGCGATTGGTGTTTTATGCTCTAGGAGTGACTATCAGCTGGAGTGCGCCACAGATTGTGGCTGCCAGCGAGCAAGACTGCGCGGCATTAGTGGCAGTGAATTATATCGACTCAGGCTTAGTCGGCGAGGCTGGAGCTCAGCAGCTTGAATACTTCAATAGCGAGCTCATTGAGGCTTTAGGGCAGGCAACGCAGCTGGCGATAAAGCTTGAGCCTAGCCAAGGGCATCAAGCCTTGGCTGAGGTGCGCAGTGGACGGGTTGATCTTGTCATTGGCGTCAGCCCTGGGGTGGAGCCAGATGCACAGCTGAGTTACTTGGAGCCTGCGTACCTACAAAAAAACTACCGTTTGTGGCGACGTGCTGGCGAGCAGTTATCGCTAAAACGCTGGCCCGAGTTGAGTGGTTTGCGTGGTGTGCAAGTTGCGCCGACAACTGAGTTGGCAGATTTTGCCGTGCAGGCCGAGTTGCTCAATTGGCCGGTGCGTACTGTGCAAAGCCTTGATGCAGCAGTGGATAAGGTTGTTGCAGGTCAGGCTGATTACTTGCTAGCGGAGCAGCAGGAGCTCGTGGCGCATCTGGAACAGCACAGCCTGGCGCAAGACTTTGAGTTTATTGAGCCGGCGGCTGCAACTCAGGAGTTGTATGTGGCTTTAAGTAAAGACTCTGTATGCAATACTGCAGCGCTGCGCAGTAAGTTAAGCCAGGCGTTAGCGAAGCTAAGTCAGTAGAGCAAGGGCATCTGCTCGACACAAAAAAGCCCAGATCAAAACGTCGATCTGGGCTTTTTTGTTGAACTATTTTAGTTTCTTTGTTGCAGGGCAGCGATACGTACTTCTAATGGCGGGTGGCTCATCAGTAAGCCTGCTAAACCTTCTTTTAAACCGCCGCTAATGCCGAATGCAGTTAAAGCTTTGGGCATTTCAGATTCAAGGCGTTGATCGCCACGTAAACGGTTTAAAGCGGCAATCATCGCGTGCTTGCCAGCTAAATCAGCGCCTGCTTCGTCGGCACGGAATTCCCGGCGACGGGAGAACCACATAACGATGATACTGGCCAGTAAACCCAGCACCAGTTCAGCAGCAATGGTAGCGACAAAATAGCCAATGCCACGACCGTCTTCGTTTTTCAACAGTACGCGGTCGACGAAATCACCGATGATGCGTGCGAAGAACATCACAAAAGTATTCACTACACCTTGTAGCAGCGCCATAGTCACCATGTCACCATTGGCAACGTGACCAATCTCGTGGGCCAGCACGGCTTTCACTTCGTCTTGCGAGAAGTTATTGAGCAGGCCTTGGCTCACTGCAACTAACGCATTGTTGCGGTTCCAGCCAGTGGCAAAGGCGTTGGCTTCGTTGGCCGGGAAAATACCCACTTCTGGCATACCGATGCCAGCCTTATTGGCCAACTCTTCCACAGTGTGCAGTAGCCATTGTTCTTGGCGGGTACGCGGCTGCGCGATGACCTGGGTGCCTGTGCTTCTTTTGGCCATCCATTTCGAGATAAACAAAGAAATCATTGAGCCAGTAAAACCAAATACCGCACAGAATATTAATAGGTCGCCGTGGTTTTGACCGGTATAGCGATCAACGCCCAGCAGACTCAGGGTGATACTGGCAACCACCAATACTGCGATGTTAGTGGCTAAGAATAAAAAGATACGCATCATGTGCGAAAAGCTCCAAAAGTGTAAACAGGTGAACTATATAAGGGCTGCGCGGGTGCGCTTCAAGGTGGTTTCTGTTGCAAACTGTGTCAGTTGAGTAAATTTAGCACTGGAAGAACCTTTGCATTAATTCAATCACCCGTTCGCTGTGCTGGGACTGCAATGCTTCGCGCAGCTGGTTGGCTAAACTACCTTGTGCGCGGCGCACGCTTGGTGGCGTATTTTTAAGGGCACAAGGCAGTGGGTTAACAGCGCTAGCTAGGCGTGCAAACGCTTTTCCGCTGAGTTCAATTTGATCTAAAGCTTCAAAACGAATGGTGCTTTGATAGCGCACATAGCCTTCTTCGGCTAACCAAAGAAAAGTGCTTAAGCAGCGCTGCTGACGTGCTTGCGGTAAACCAAACTCGTCAGGGGCCATATAGCCGATTAAATCATCCATGTAGAGTGTGCTTTTATTGGGAAAGGCCTGATAGAGCACGAGCAGGCCTTGCGCAGCATCCTGGTAAAAATCGTCAATATGCAGATCCATGCGAACTCACTGGCGATAGGTTTTTAAGAAATTGCCAATACGGCCAATGGCTTGTTCAAGGTCATCGACGCGGGGCAGAGTGACCACACGGAAATGGTCCGGCCAGGGCCAGTTAAAAGCGGTCCCCTGTACGACTAAGAGCTTTTCCGAGAGCAATAAGTCCAGGACGAATTTTTCATCGTTGTGAATAGGACAGATTTTTGGGTCGATTTTTGGGAAAGCATATAAAGCGCCCATAGGCTTCACGCAACTGACCCCAGGAATATCATTGAGCAACTCCCAAGTGCGGTTACGTTGTTCCAGTAAACGGCCGTTAGGCAGCACCAAGTCATTGATGCTTTGGTAGCCACCCAGAGCGGTTTGAATCGCATGCTGGGCTGGCACGTTGGCGCAAAGACGCATATTGGACAGAATATCCAACCCTTCTATATAGCTGCGCGCGCGGTGCTTAGGACCAGACACCACCACCCAGCCCGAGCGGAAACCGGCCACGCGGTAAGATTTAGACAGGCCATTAAAAGTTAAGCACAAAACATCGGGCGCTAATGAAGCTGCGCAAATATGCACGGCATCGTCGTAGAGAATTTTGTCGTAAATTTCGTCGGCAAACACCACCAGATTATGCTGGCGGGCCAACTCCATAATATCGAGCAGAACTTCTTTGGAGTACACCGCCCCTGTTGGGTTGTTGGGGTTAATTAACACAATGGCTTTGGTGTTGGCAGTGATTTTACTGCGCATGTCATCAATATCTGGAAACCAGCCGGCTTGCTCGTCACATAAGTAGTGCACAGGTTTGCCACCGGCCAGACTGGTGGCTGCTGTCCAGAGCGGGTAGTCCGGTGCTGGTAATAGCACTTCGTCGTTATTATTGAGCAAAGCTTGGAGTGCAATCACAATCAGCTCGGAGACACCGTTGCCCAGGTAAATATCTTCAATGCCAACGCCTTCTACATGCATTTGCTGGTAATACTGCATGATGGCTTTACGGGCGCTAAATAAACCTTTTGAGTCGCTATAGCCCTGCGCGGTTGGTAGGTTGCGAATAACATCTTGCAGGATTTCTTCTGGTGCTTCGAAGCCAAAGGGTGCAGGATTACCAATATTAAGCTTAAGGATACGCTGGCCTTCGTCTTCTAGACGTTTGGCGTGTTTCAGTACTGGGCCTCGTATGTCATAACAGACGTTAGCGAGCTTGTTCGATTTGCTGAACTGCATGATGTTGAGTATCCCGAATAAATGAGGTCAATAAGGGGCAGTCGGTCGATAAAAAGCGCATTGTAGCGCTGACGTAGAGCCTGCCCGTACATTCTATTGCTGCTTCTTTGTTGCAGGCATAAAGAGGTACTTAAAGTCCCCTATCATACGACTGTACCGACAAAGGTGAAAGGGAGCGTTAGGCCCAAGCTCTGCTTTTAATTGGAGAAAATGATGAAAAAGGTTGAAAAGAGTCAAGAACAGTGGCGTGAAAAATTATCTGATGAACAATTTCGAGTTTGTCGCCTTGCAGGGACTGAGCGCCCGTTTACCGGTGAGTACCATTTGCCACAGTTTAAGGGCGTGTTTCATTGTGTCTGTTGTGAGCAACCGCTGTTTGATGCGCAGCACCAGTTTGATGCAGGTTGTGGTTGGCCCAGCTATTGGCAGGCAATTAACGAGACTGCGTTAACCGAGCATGCTGATACGAGTCACGGCATGCAGCGGGTTGAGGTGGTGTGTTCCAAGTGTGATGCGCACTTAGGCCATGTCTTTCCTGATGGCCCCGCGCCGACTGGCTTGCGTTACTGCATCAATTCCGTGGCGATGCGTCTTGAGCCTGCTGCGGCTGATTAAACTGAGCAGCCAGAAGTTTAGCGGTTGCAAGCTTTGCATAAATGTATGGGAGAGGGTGAAGTGTCTGAGTTAATCAATGCGTTTTTACAGCGTGCCAATCAAGTGCTCGAAAAACTTGAGCCATTATTGCCAACTCCGGCGGCAACGGTTGATTGGGAAACAGTGCAGGCGGCGAGCTGGCAGCGCAAGGGCAACAGCAGTTTCTTTCGCCCGATAGCATTGTCTGCCGATATTCAATTGGCTGATTTGTTAGGAGTGGATCATCAGCGTGAGCAGTTGCAGCGCAATACCTTGCAGTTTATGCGTGGGTACCCAGCGAACCATGCGCTGTTGTGGGGTGCGCGCGGCACAGGTAAGTCATCTATCGTGCGTGCCTTGCTGGCGGCATACGCAGCGCAGGGTTTGCGTTTGATTGAGGTTGAACGCAATGAGCTGGCGGATCTGCCGTTTATTGTTGAGTCTTTGGCCGGTTTACCACAGCACTTTATTGTCTTTTGCGATGATTTGTCTTTTGAGGCTGGGGAAGGGGATTACCGTATTTTAAAAAGTGTCTTGGATGGTTCTTTAGAGCGCGCGCCAGATAACGTGCTGTTGTATGCCACCTCTAATCGCCGCCATTTACTGCCTGAGCAGCACAGCGATAATCAAAACTGGCAGCACGGTGATGGTGGAGAGCTGCACCCAAGCGAAGCGGTTGAGGATAAAATCGCTTTATCGGATCGTTTTGGTTTGTGGCTGTCGTTTTACCCTTTTAGCCAAGATCACTATTTAGCGGTGGTGCAGCACTGGATTGCTCACTATGGCGAGCCTGCACAGCTGAGCTGGCAGTTTACTGATGCGCTGGCTAAAGAGGCGATCAGTTGGGCGCAGGCGCGAGGTAATCGTAATGGCCGCTGCGCTGCGCAATTCGCTAAGCAGTGGGTTGGCTTGCAGCTGTTGGAGCAGAAGGCTTAACCATTGTATTGAGCGCAAAATCATCGGTTAAGCGTTGCATGTTGGGTAAATGCTGGGCAGGCACTATACTGTGCGCCTTGTTTTTAAGGGGATAGTATTATGACTACACCGCACGTTGAGCAACATTTACAGCTGTTAGCGCATTTGCGCACGATATTAGTCGCGGTTGCTGATGCTGAAGTCGTCCCGGAAAATCATCATGCGTTATTTCTTGAGCGTTATGATGACATGGTGAGCAGCTTGCGTGAGAGCAGCGAAGACTTATATGTGGGACAGGATATTATCAGCCAAGTGTTTCAGCGTTATCCGCAAATTGCCCACTTGGTGCCACGGGATCTGCTGTGGTTCTTTGGGGGTGATTGCTTACACTTTATGCCCGATGATGAAATTGATAAGTATCAGCAATTGGAAGAGCGCCGTTACCAAGCACTTGAAAACGGTGAGGAATTTGACTGGAACCAAGAAATACAGCTGATGTTTATGCCGGAAAAGGCACCAGAGCACTGAATTGCAAAGAGTTTTCAAAAAAGGCTTGACGGATGCTTAAGTCATCCGTAATATACGCGCCACTTCCAAGCAATAAAGCAAACAGCCCAAGCTTGAAAGTTGCAAGCTGTTAGAAGCTCCAAGGCTGCGTCCCCTTCGTCTAGTGGCCTAGGACACCGCCCTTTCACGGCGGTAACAGGGGTTCGAGTCCCCTAGGGGACGCCATATTATGCGGGAATAGCTCAGTTGGTAGAGCACAACCTTGCCAAGGTTGGGGTCGCGAGTTCGAATCTCGTTTCCCGCTCCAGATTTGGCGTCAAGCTAAAAGAAAAAAGAGCCGAAAGGCTCTTTTTTTTCGTCTGTAGTTTATGTTTTGCCCTTCAGCGCCCAACCAAGACAGATGACTCAATCAAAAGTACATGCAGCCAACCTAATGCAAGTCAGGGGGTTGTGCATCTACTTGAAAAAAATGCTAATCGACTGGCTGCCAAACAATAAGTTCGATGCACTGTTTGGTGATTAAGCTGCCGGCAGAGTATTCGATGCTGGTTGCTATAAACTGCCTCTCGCACCACTAAATATCAACACCTGCCCGCTTAATATCAGCAAGGCGGGCTGGGCCGATGCCATGGATTTTGGTGAGTTGTGACAGGTCGCTGATAGGTCGTAAGGTCATAATTGCTAATGCGCGATCATGACCGATGTGCGGCAGTGTTTGTAATTGAGCGTGGCTCGCGGTATTGAGATTAATTAAGTCGCCTGTTGCGCTGGGCGTGACGCTAACACTTTGGGTTGACGGTTGCGCTGTTATGTCGAGCGGCTCAGTTACAGCAAAGTTCTCGGCATGGACTGGATCTGTTTGAAAGCGCAGTTGGGCAAAGTCTGCAAAGATTTGCAGCAGTTGCTCTTGCAGCTCTGTGCGCTCGCCTAAGGTCAAAATCCAGTCATCAATGTGTAGGAATAATTCTACGGTGTCTTCTGCGCCCAGTAGTTGAGCTTGCTGTTGAGCTAAAAGAGCGGTGATGACTTGCGGGGTGATTGTGTTTGTTGCTGCGTGTTCGCTACGCAGCTGCTCTAAGCGTTGGGCGATCTGACTTAATGCTGCCGTGGTGATGGTTAACTGATGCGCTGCTGGGTTGTGCTGTTGCTGTTGAGTAATGCGTATAGCTGCTTCGTGGGCTGTTAAGCCGCTGCCCCAACCGCAGAGGGTTAAAAGGCTTGCGTTGAGCAGTTCGGGGGCGCTCCAGTTGTCTATAGGAGGCGTAAATAACTGCTTGCTGCGACTGAGTTTTGAGCTGATACGAGCATTACGGAAATCTTGTCGTAGATTGCCGAATAAATCCGGTAAGTTTGCAATCCAGCGCAATAATTCTGTGCAGAGTCTGACTGTCACCCGCAGTAATAGCGTTAGCATCTGCCAGAACACTTGCAGCCCTTGTGCAATGCCCAGCAGCAACATATAGATCAGTTGGATATTGGCAGCTTTTTTTCCGCGTAGCTGTACACCGGCAATCTTGACTGAAGAGCGGTTGGGTTTGCTCCAGTTAAATGTGCCCAGGGGGTTGCGGGTGGAGACGCTTACACCGGATTTAGATAGGTTGAGGCGGGTTGCTCCGCTGCCATAGCGTCCGCGTAAGACTGGCCGTCCATTTTGTAGAGCAACTTGTGTGTTTTTTGCGACACGGCTGGATACCCGTAGGCCATGTTGGCTGTTAGCCGTGATAGTTAAACCGGCAGCTTTGGCTTGCGTACGCAGTGCGACTCCACCAGTACGACTGACACGCAAGTTTTTACCGCGGTGCTCAATACGCTGCTGCTTAGCAAAATCCGCCGTAAACCCTCGCCCGAAAGGGCGGGGATATAAGGCGGGGCGCAAAGCGCTTTACTCAATCGCTGTTTGACTTTCGATATACGCCTTTAATGTGTCAATGGTTGCGCCCCCAGCTGTACAAGCAAAGTAAGATCGTGACCATAGTGCGGCATTTTTACTTTGTCTTTCTAGGTGACTGTTTTGCAATCTCAGCATGCGAGACGAAAC
>JAAYTE010000155.1 GCA_012518175.1 Gammaproteobacteria bacterium
AACTCTGGAGTGATTTCCTTAGGAATACTCGCGCCAAAGCTTTGCCCAGGATGCTGACCGTCAAGCAAACCTACTTCGCGAGCTTTTTCTAACTTGAGATTTTCGCGAATCGCCACATACTCCATCTCCGGAGTAATGATGCCTTGGCGTGCATAGTGCATTTGCGTGACGTTTTTACCGGCTTTAGCGCGACGCGGATTACGAATCGAAGCAAAACGCATGCTCTGCAACTCAGGATCATCTAAGCGCTCCTGACCAAAGCTTGAACTTAAACCGCTCAACACTTCAGTATCGCCACGCTCTTCAATCCAGCTGCTGCGCACATCAGCCAAGCCTTTACGCACATCAATTTTTACACTCGGGTCACTGTACGGACCAGAAGTATCGTAGACAAACACCGGCGCATTGTCTTCAATACCATCATCGGTTTCTGTTGGCGTTAAGCTGATTTCACGCATCGGCACGAGAATATCAGGGCGCGAACCTTGTACATAAATTTTGCGCGAATTTGGGAAAGGCTGAATCGACTGCTGATCGACTTGCGCGGTATCACTGAGATGCTGAGAAGGGATTTGACTCATGTACTGGCTCTCCTAAAACACGAAAGAAAGTGTCGGGGAACCAGCGGACAAAGGCAGGTCTGCCTTGCGGCAAACTTATCTTGTTCCCTACGCGAGTATTAACTCGATCAGGTTCAACGGGATCCGGTTCGACCGATCTCAGCTCTTTAAAGAGCACCCCGACAAGAAGCAATCCGCAGTGTACGCACTGCACAAGATAAACTGCAAGTACACACGAGCAAACACTAATCTGTACAATGCCTTAAACAATGCTCGGGCACGCTTGACCGCCTGCATGATCAGCCGTAGCCTTAATGTGATTTCTCTTTGTAAAACCTAGGATATTGACGATGCGAGTACTGTCGCTTACTTTTGCTATAGCTACAGTTTTGGGATCGATGGCCTACGCAGCGCCTATCGCTCAAAACAAAGTTAACCTGCTTGAGGTCTACCAGCTTGCGGTTGATAATAACGCCGATTTAGCCGCAGCCCACGCTGACTACAAAGCACAAAGTGAGCGTGTCCCGCAAGCACGTGCCGGCTTACTGCCACAGATTGGCGCTGGTGCCAGCAATACCAACAGCCGCAACAAAGTTGATATCACCGAAGGACCTGATCCCAGCAAGAGCTCTATAACCACTTCGCGCAGCGCTTTAGTTTATCAAGCCAGTCTAAGTCAGCCCTTATTCCGCTTAGACCGTTGGTATCAATTGCAAGCCGCACAGTCCAGCAATGAGCAGTCGGCATTAGAGCTATCGGCGATTGAACAAGAACTTATTTTACAAAGCTCTGATGTGTATTTTTCAGTGCTACGCGCACAAGATAACCTGGCCACTAGCGACGCTGAAGAAACCGCATTTAAGCGCCAATTCGACTTAGCCAGTGAGCGCTTTGACGTGGGCCTTTCGGATAAAACCGATGTATTACAAGCACAAGCCGCTTATGACGCTGCTCGCGCCAATCGCTTAGTGGCAGAGCGCATGGTCAGCGATGCTTTTCAAGCAGTCAGCACCCTGACCAATGTGGAACTATCCGCCTTAGAAGGGGTAAAGCATAGCTTGCCAATCCTTGCGCCAACGCCCAACGATGCTACCGCTTGGGTCAATACGGCGATTGAACAAAACCTTGGTTTGCAAGCGATAAACTACGCCGTACAAGCGGCACAAGACAGCGTCAAACAACGCAAGTCTGGCCACGCGCCGACCGTTGACGCCATTGCGCAATACCAAAAAGGTGACAATGACGGCATGGGCTTTATCAACAGCGGCATGCCCGGTATGCCCAGATACAACGATAAGGCTGAGCAAAGCAGTATCGGCATCCAGCTGAATATCCCGCTGTACACCGGTGGCATGACCAGCTCACAAGTGCGTGAAGGTGTTTACCGCCTTGACCAAGCAGAGCAAATGCGCGAAAGCTTACGTCGTAAAACTGTACAAGACACACGCAACTTTTATCGTGCTGTTAACACTGACGTAGAGCAAGTACAGGCTTTAAAGCAAGCAATTATCTCGAGCCAAAGCGCCGTAGAAGCAACACAAATTGGCTACGATGTGGGTACCCGTAATATTGTTGATGTGCTAGATGCGCAGCGCCTTTTGTATGCGGCAGTGCGCAACTACAATAACGCCCGCTATGACTATATTTTGAACAATTTACGCTTACAGCAAACCGCTGGAACCCTGAGCCCAGATAGCCTGCAAGCTCTTTCAGCGTACTTAAATCCCAACTACAACCCAGAGCAGGACTTTTTACCACCGGGCTTAGACAAAGAAATCGAAGCCAACCTGCGTCGCCGTTAAGCAACATAAGACTGACTGCGCACTCTTGCAGTCAGTCTTACAGGTCAGCAACTGCGCTTTACAGACTTAAGCGCATGGATAAGTCCACTGCTTTCACATCTTTAGTTAAAGTGCCCAACGAAATATAATCAACGCCAGTCTCCGCAATTGCGCGGATGGTCTGCTCATTGACGTTACCCGAAGCTTCCAATTGAGCCTGCCCAGCATTGAGCTGCACCGCTGTGCGCATATCTTCTAAGCTCAACTCATCGAGCATAATAATATCTGCACCAGCAGCCAAGGCTTCGCGCAGCTCATCGAGATTCTCCACTTCAACTTCAACCGGTTTGCCCGGAGCAATGCGGTGTGCTGCTGCTACAGTGGCAGCAACCCCACCACAGGCAGCAATATGGTTTTCTTTAATCAGAAAAGCATCGTATAAACCCAAGCGGTGATTATGACAACCACCACAGGTCACTGCATATTTTTGCGCCAGACGTAAGCCAGGCAAAGTTTTGCGCGTATCTAAAAGTTTTACCGCAGTGCCTGCAACCAGGTCGGCAAAATACTGACTGCGCGTGGCTACTGCGGACAAACTTTGCAGAAAGTTCAAGGCCGTCCGCTCGCCCGTCAACAAGGCTCGCGCTCTACCTTCCAGCTCAAACAACACAGCATTGGCTTCAACACGCTGACCATCGGCAACTAGCCAGCGCACAACCACAGTGCTGTCGACCTGACGAAACACTTCATTGACCCAAGCAACACCGCTAATCACTGCTGCCTCACGGGTAATAACGCGAGCGCTGGCAGTTTTATCCGCAGCAATTAATTGCGCGGTAATATCTCCGCTGCCAACATCTTCAGCTAAGGCAATGCGCACATTCGCTTCAATTTCTTCGGTTAACTGCTGCAGTGAAAGGTTCGCCATATTCTGCTCCTCGATAAATGCTGGTCATTATAGTCAGTTGCGAACGCTTTAGCAGTATTAGCCACAATCACCAGAGCAAGCGCTTAAAGCCTGAGTATCTGTGACTCACATCAAACACCCAACAGATACTCCTTGGCTATACTGCATAAGCGCTTATAATCATCTTCAGCTGTTTAGCACTCATATCTAACTCTCAGCGCTCCAAATAGATCTATTTGGACTAGGGTTGTTCTGCCGGGAGACTGCTCGTAATGAAGAACGATGCCAACGTAGTACCTTTTAACCATCAAGATCAGCATCCTTCTGCTGCCACAGGAAAGTTGCCTGCGGCCCTCTTACGCGTGCGTGATAAAGCAGCAACACTGCTCAAAGACTACCTGCAAGAATTATTTGCCAATGCCGATGACGCATTATTTGAAATGGCCGAGCGCGCAACCAGCAATAACGAGCAAAATGCATTATTTGAAGCAATGCGTGACTTACGCCTCAAGCGCAAACATATTGAGCGCAGCTTTTTACAGCAACTCTTTAGTGCCTTTTCCGAACTCAGCCAGCTCCCATCTACGCAGCCGCCGCAACTTGAAACCCACTCTTTCGAATCTTTATCGCTAGTGCAAGATGATGTATTGGAAGAGTCAGTGGCCATTGACAGTATGGTTGCCAAAGTTAAGCGCAGTGATGGTGACGCTCTGCAGCAATTAACTACCCGTTTCAATCATATTTTAAGCAGCAAAACTACAGTTGAAAAAAACCCATTGAACCCACGGGTACTGTCTGAGTTTTTTATAACCAGCTGTAATAACATCAATTTCTCAATCAACATCAAGCTGATTATCCTCAAACTTTTTGAGAAGCATGTGATCACTGAGCTTGGCGCACTTTACCAAGCCAGTAATCAATTACTCATTGATGCCAATATTTTGCCAGATCTGCCAACAACTGCTGCGACCGCCAAACAGCGCCCTACGGTTAGACCCAGCACTCATCCAGCAAGCGCTGAACCCGCGCTCGATGCTAACGCAGCGGTGGCCAACTCTGAGCAATTGCAACTGGCTTTTAGTGAACTGCAAGCCATGTTGTCCGAGCTGCGTGGTAACGTTTTTCCGGCTCGGCAAACACCAGCCGATGCAGTCCCCATTACCAGCAATGACTTAATGCGCCTGCTCACGCACATGCAGCAGCACTTACCCAGTCAGTCGCAACATGATCAAGACTTACGCAAGCAACTCGACCAGCTGCTGCTACGCGCCAGCGCCAACAGCAAAGAAACCCGTATTGTCGGCCAAGTCGACGATGACGTTATCAATCTCGTATCGATGCTGTTTGAGTTTATTTTAGATGACCACAATCTACCTGATTCACTCAAAGCATTAATTGCCCGCTTGCAGATTCCACTGCTTAAAGTAGCAGTACTGGATAAAACGTTTTTCAACCGCGGCAATCACCCGGCACGGCGTTTACTCAACGAGATTGCCTCTGCCGCGCTTGGCTGGAGCGATCAAGATGCTGAGCGCCGTGACAGCTTGTATCAAAAGATCGAAAGCATAGTGCAGCGCACGCTGACAGATTTCAGCGATGACCCTAATATTTTCAACGAGTTACTGGCTGACTTTATTGCCTTTACCGGCAAGGAAAGACGCCGTAGCGAGCTGCTGGAGCAACGCACCCGTGACGCAGAAGAAGGCCGCGCGCTGGCTGAAACTGCACGGGTGCATGTGGAGCAAGAACTCAACACGCGTCTTTTGGGTAAAACTTTACCCGAAGTTGTAGTGCAGTTGCTGCAGGACGCTTGGAGTAAAGTACTGTTGCTGACGTACCTAAAGAGCGGGCCTGACTCCAGTCAATGGCGTGATAATTTAGCCACCATGGATGATCTTATCTGGAGCATCGAGCCACACGAAGACGTTGCAGCACGCTTAAAACTATTACAACTGGTACCTGCTTTATTGCGCCAGTTGCGCGAAGGCTTTTCCAATGCGGCCATTGACCCATTTATCACCAGTGACTTTTTTAGCCGCTTAGAAGCCCTGCATGTGCAAGCCTTCCAACGTTATAAACAACAAGCTGCAGCTGCTGTTACCGAGCCCGATGCGGTAGCAACAAACAGTCATACTGCTTTGAATGAGCAGCTCGAAGATTTACCGCTGCAGCCGGAACAACCCAGCGTAGCCACAGTGATGGTCGAGGTGCAAGAAGAGATTGTCTTGCAGCAGCCCGAAACCACTGATAGTTCGCCCAGCAAGATTGTCCTCGCAGAAGATGACCCAGCCTTGTTGCAAGTGGACAGTTTGCACACCGGTAGCTGGCTAGAGTTCAGCCAAAATGAGCAAGACAAATTGCGCT
>JAAYTE010000156.1 GCA_012518175.1 Gammaproteobacteria bacterium
GGCAAACTTTGCACCTGCTGGGCTAAGTTAAGCGTCGAGGGTTTAGCCACTGCCATAGATTGCCCGGCAGAGATAAACCAGATAAACAACGCAGCCAAAACTGCAACTGCAGCAATGACCTGCCCGCGAATAGATAGCAACATGAATTTATTCTCTATGAGTAAGTGTTAAACAGTATGCCACATACTTATACAGAGATTAACTTATGTATAGTTATTACAAAGCAGTTTCTAGACTTTTTAGCCAATAACGTTTGGCTCGATTTCCAGCTCAACCCCATAACGCTGCTGGATATCAGCTTGGATCTGTGAAGCTAACGCAAGAATCTGCTGGCCTGTGGCTGCGCCATGATTGACCAAAACTAGTGCCTGCTTCGCATGTACGGCGGCGTCACCTTGGCGCACGCCTTTCCAGCCGGCTTGATCAATCAACCAGCCAGCGGCCAATTTCACCTGACCATCTGCTTGAGCAAAACAGACCATATGCGGATAGTTTTTTTGCAATTGCTCGGCATGCGCAGAGGTGACGACTGGGTTTTTAAAGAAGCTACCGGCATTGGCGAGCTGCTTAGGGTCTGGCAGTTTTGCTGCGCGAATTTCGCAGACCGCACGGCTGACATCGTGCGGCGTGGGTGCGCTGATCTGTTGCTCAGCTAGATAGCCACGTAAATCACCATAATCAAGCTGCAGACTTGCGTGTTTCGGCAGTTTAAAAATAACACTTAAAATCACCCGCCGACCTGACTCGCGCTTAAAGAGACTATCGCGATACGCAAACTGACACTGCTCATTGCTCAAGCGCTGCACAAGTGCAGTTTCACGATCAAATACCAGCACACTTTCCAAATGATCTTTCAACTCGACCCCATAGGCACCAATATTTTGCACGGGCGCTGCGCCTACATTGCCGGGAATTAAACTCAAGTTTTCTAAACCGCTGAGCCCTTGCGCCAAGCTCCACAAGACAAAAGCATGCCAATTCTCTCCAGCCTGCACGGCCACGCGGGTAAACTCTGCATCGGTGCTGAGTATGCTAATCCCGCGCAGCTGCAGATGAATCACTAACACCTGCAAGTCCGCAGTCAGCACCAGATTACTGCCGCCGCCCAGTAGGAGCACGCTAACGCCCTGTTGCTGCGCCCAAACTAAAGCGGCTTGCAACTGTTCAAGCGAAGCTACGCTGACAAAAAAACGCGCCCGCACATCAACCGCTAAGCTGTTGTACGGGCGCATAGACACCTGCTCTTGGATATTCAGGCTCACAGTTTTACCTTGATTTCGTCCAACAGCACTTGGCTGGCTTGCTCCAGCATATCCAGCACCAGCTCAAAACCATCTTCACCGCCATAATACGGATCAGGCACTTCATCTGGGCTAATGCCAAAACGTGGCAAATACAAGGCTAATTCTGCAGAACCATCGGCTGGCTGAATCGCCTGTAAGTTACTCAAATTGCTGTTATCCATGGCTAGGATCAGGTCAAACTCATTAAAATCTTCTGCTTTAGCCTGGCGTCCACGCAAACCAGATAAGTCATAACCGCGCTTCGCCGCAGCAGCCACGGTACGCGGATCAGGCGCTTTACCAATATGCCAATCAGAAGTGCTGGCGGAATCAATGGTGATTTTATCGCTTAAACCTGCCTGCTCGACATAGCGACGAAACACCCCTTCAGCGGTAGGCGAACGGCAAATATTACCTAAACAGACAAATAAAACCTTCATTATTACTCCTCAAAAAAACGTCGCACACGCTGCAAATCTTCCAGCGTATCAACGCCTGCTGGCGGTGCTATAACAGCATCAGCCACATGAATACGCGCCCCATTCCATAAAGCGCGCAACTGCTCTAGGGATTCTGTGAGCTCAAGCGCACAGGGTCCCCAAGCGACAAAATCGGCTAAAAAACCGGCTCGGTAAGCATAAATACCAATATGCCGACGAAAATCCACGCCAGCTGGCATTTCGCTTTGGCTTTTAGCAAAGGCATCACGCGGCCAGGGCAAAGGCGCACGACTAAAGGTCAAAGCATAGCCCTGCACATCAGTGCTGACTTTCACCACATTTGGATTCAAGACACTGGCCAGATCGGTTATGGGTTCGGCTAAAGTTGCCATCGCTGCTTGCTGATACTGCGCGAGGTTTTCAGCAACTTGATTAATCACTGCCGGTGGAATCAATGGTTCATCGCCCTGCACATTGACCACAATCGCATCACTGGGTAGCGCTAACTGGGCTACAACCTCAGCTAAGCGGTCAGTGCCGGACTCATGATCATCGCGGGTCATCAGCACCTGCGCACCAAAGCTCTGGCATTCAGCAAAAATCCGCTGATCGTCCGTGGCAATCACCACTTGCTGCGCAGCACTTTTTTGCGCTTGCAGCCAAACCCGCTGAATCATCGGCATACCGGCAATATCTTGCAGCGGTTTACCAGGAAAGCGCGTCGAGGCAAAACGCGCAGGAATCACCACACTAAAAGCTTGAGTCATGCTATTAATCCAAACGCTCGTCGTTGCTTAAAGTACGCGCTTCGGTTTCCAGCATCACCGGAATATCATCACGAATAGGAAAAGCCAAACCATCGGCCTTACACCACAGCTCAGTTTTTTCGTCGTTGAGTTGCACGGCACTTTTACACAAAGGGCAGGCTAAAATATCTAAAAGTTTCGGGTCCATCAGCATATCCTCACAACGATTCAGGTAATAAACGCTTGAGCTGCTCAGCAAACCAGCGGCTAAATGCTGGCGATGGCTGCGCGGCCACTTGTAAATACCAGCAATTATCCGCAGCAAAAGCACGGCATTTCACCGCATCTTTTTCCGTCATTAACACTGGTAGGTCATCGCTAAACTGTAAATCTTGCGCAGTAAACTCGGCATGATCAGCAAAGGCATGAGCGATTGGCTGCCAGTCTAACCCCTCCAGCGTCTTGAAGAAACGCTGCGGGTTACCTATACCGGCCACGGCATGCATTTTTTGCTGCTTAGGAAAATAACTTAACGGCTCACGGCGGCCACTGCGCACATGCACCAACGCGGTGGGCTGCAGCTGCATGGCAAAGCCGCTATTAGTGTCGGCTGTAGCACCGTTAAACAGTACCGCATCCACTGCTTCCAAGCGTTCAGCAGGCTCGCGCAAAGGCCCCATCGGCAAGCAGCGCTGATTGCCTAAACCGCGTGCGGCATCAATCAGCACCAACTCTAAATCTCGGGCTAAGCCATAATGCTGCAGGCCATCATCAGATAAAATCAGATCAACCGACTGCTCAGCGAGTAACTGCTGCACCGCCTGAGCGCGCTGCGGAGCAATAACCAGCGGGATTCCTGTGCGCTGCACAATCAGCAAAGGCTCGTCGCCGGCATGTTCGGCAGAGTCGCTTGCACTAACGGTCCAAGGTAGATGCGGCGGCCGCGCACCATAACCACGGCTGACCACACCCACACGCAAGCCTTGCGCTCGGCAATAGTCGATCAGCCAAAGAATTAACGGGGTTTTCCCAGTGCCGCCTACAGTGATATTGCCCACCACCACCAGCGGAACTGGCGCTCGATACGTCTCACTCTGACCAGCAATAAAGCGCGCGCGCTTACGCAACACTACCCAGCGGTACAACTGTTCCAGCGGCCATAACACAGCCAAAGCTGGATGTCCGCGATACCAAGCTTGCTGCAAGCGCTCACTTAACTTCACTACTCGGCTTGCGCCTCAACGGTGGTAATGCGCAGCTGCGCAAAGCCCAACTTCGAAGCAGCATCCATGGCGGTAACTACAGCCTGGTGCGGCGCTTTTGCATCGGCACTGAGCATCACTGGCAGGCTTTGATCGCCACCTGACTCAACCCGCAAGGCTTCCATTAACGCGGTCAAATCATTGCTGGCCAAGCTTTTTCCATTTAAAGCAAAAGAGCCATCCACAGCGACTAAAATTTCTAAAGGTGCTTTAACTGCAGCTTCCGGCGGCGTACCGCTAACCGCCTCAGGCAAATCAACTTTAAGCTGCGTTTCTCGGGTAAAGGTGGTGGTCACCACAAAAAACAACAGCAAGATAAACACCACATCAATCAGCGGTGCTAGATTAATATCAACCGGTTCACGGGGCTTACGAGGGAATCTCACGCTTTATCACCATTTAGCTCAACCTCACGATCACCTTGCACCACTTCTACCAATTTAATCGCTTCTTGCTCCATGTTAACCACCAACTCATCGACACGGCGCTGCAAGAAACGGTGGAAAAACATGGCTGGAATTGCCACAAATAAACCCGCTGCAGTGGTCACCAACGCTTTGGCGATACCACCCGCCAACTGTGGCGCATTGGCCATACCTGAGCCCATAAAGGCACCGAAGATTTCAATCATCCCCAATACCGTACCCAGCAAACCCAGCAAAGGCGTAATTGCTGCAATAGTACCCAGCGGTGTTAAATAGCGCTCAAGCTCATTGACCACTTTAGCGCCAGCCTCTTGAATACTTTCTTTCATCATTTCACGGCCGTAGCGTGAATTGGCCAGCCCAGCAGCAAGAATCTGCCCCAACGGTGACCCTGCCCGTAACTCGCTAAACTTATTGCTATCCATTTGCTTGTCTTGCACCCAGCGCCAAACCTGGCCGAGTAAATGTGGCGGGCTGATACGTGATGGGCGCAAGGTCCATAAACGCTCAGCAACAATGGCAACTGCAATAATTGAGCACACCACAATAGGCAGCATAATCCAGCCGCCTGACTTGATCAGTTCCCACACAATAACTACTCCAGCAATAAATTTTGCTAACTTTAGCACAGCCTAAGGCGGACACCGAACGCTATGGTTCTCATTTTAACGCCAAAAGCGCAATTGCCTAGCCATACTGCTTGGCTCGCTGTAGCGCCCTAAGTAAATCTGCACCGCTTTATCATGCGCCGTATCATAAATACGCACCTGTTCACGCTGCAAATTTGCCAACACTTGCGGGTGCGGATGCCCATAACTGTTGTGTTTGCCGCGGGAAATTAACGCATACTGCGGGGCAATGGCCTGTACAAAACGGCGCGAAGTGGAAGTACGGCTGCCATGGTGCCCAGCCACCAACCAATCAACTTGCAACCATGGCCAGTCGGCTAGTAATGCTGCTTCACCAGCAGCATCCAAGTCACCGGTCAACAATAAACGCTCGCCTTGCGCAACAATCAGCAGCACGCAGGACTTTTGATTACTGTCTTTCGCGTTATGCCACTGCCAACGCCAAAACCAAACGTCATCCCACTGCCACTGCTCAGCTCGACAATCTTGTGCAGCAAAGCTTGGTGGATGCTCTGCTGGTTGACCGCTGACCACTCGCTTAACCTCTACTGCATCCAAAATCGCCTGTGCGCCACCGGCATGATCGGCATCTGCATGAGAAATCAGTAACTCATCTAAACCTGTCTGGCCATAACCGCGTAACACCGGCACCACGATGCGTTCGCCAGCATCAAACCCTGCCATAAAAGGGCCGGCATCATACATTAGACTGTGCTGCGCAGTTCTCACCCAAACTGCTTGCCCTTGCCCCACATCCAGCACCCACACCTGCGCTTGCCCATCTGCAACCACTTCTTTACTCGGTTTAAGCATCGGTAAGCAAAGCAGCAACCCTGCGAGCAGCGGTAACAGTGGCCGCGGCAATAACCAACACAGCACACCCAGCACCGCTAATAGCAGCGCCGCCACCGTTACCCCGCTGCCCTGCCAGACCGGCCAACCTTGCGCAAACCAATCCAAGCCAGCAAACATAGCAGTTAAACACCAAGCTGCCGCACTGAGAACCCAGCTCGCAAGACTTGGCCAAGGCAATAGCAACGCGCCCAATAAGGTTAAAGGCAGCGCCAGCAAGCTCAACCACGGCACCGCAAAAATATTTGCCAGCGGTCCCATCAAGCTCACCGGCAAACTCAAAGCCAGCAAAAAAGGGGCAAGACCAAGTGCTGCAACCCACTGTGTGCGCCCTACCATATGCCACCAGCGCCACGGCCCCAAGCGTGCTGCAAACGCCAGTATCAACGCGCCCACCGCAGTAAATGACAACCAAAAGCCAGCCTGCAAAACCACTAAAGGCTCATAAATCAGCACCGCAGCTAGAGCAATTAAAAACGCTGTCCACACACTTAAATGCTGAAATTGCCAACGCCAAAGTAAAGCCACCATCACCATGATGCACGCGCGCTGCACTGGCACGGCAAAGCCGGCAAAAGCGCCATAGGCTAACGCCGCCGATATCGAAAGCACACAAGCAACTGGCAACCAGGGCACGCGCTGCGGCCACCAACCCAAACGCATCAACCAAAAAACCACAGCATAGGCCACCGCGGCAATTAAACTGATGTGCTGACCTGAAATCACCATAAGGTGCACAGTGCCGGTAGCTTGTAATGTTTGCCACTGCTCTGCGCTTAAACCCGAGCCATCACCCAAGATTAAAGCCGTCATCAGGCCTTGCGCGGGCTCTGGTGCATAGCGCTGAATACGCGCTCTGACTTGCTCACGCCAATGATCTAAACCCTGCCCCTGCGCAACCAGCTGACCCGCTTTAACCGAGCCTGTAGCCCCGATACGTTTAGCCAGCAGCCAAGCTTGGTAATCAAAGCCATAAGGATTGAGAGAGCCATCAGGACGTTTTAAGCGCACCGCTAAGCGCCAACGTTGCCCCGCTTTCACAGGCTCTGCTGGGGTACGCCAAGACACACGTATGCGTCGCGGCAGCTGTGCTCGACGGGAAACCGCATCGTCCAATTCAAAACGCACAGTTGGGGGCTGCCCTTGCACAACCGGCCATTCAGGCAAACCTACAACTGTCCCAGTAATCCACAAAGTGCGCCCATCTAATGCCTCAGCAAGCTGATCATCTAACGCCCATTGCGCACTTAAACAAGCCCAACACAGCCCCAACAAAAAGAAACCGAAAAGATGCAAACGCGTGCGTAGCAACAACAACGCAATCAGCAGTCCCGATAGCAGCCAAAACATACTTGGCAACCACGGCATGACCCGCAAACTCAGCAAGCCAACAATCAAAGCGATTATGGATATTTGCACAGCACTACCTCCTTGTAGCATTTGCAAACACATATTCTTATCAAATCACTGTTTTCTAAGACTTTTGTCACACCCTGTAACAGCACCGCCCTCGAATAAGATGCATAATAGACTAGCTTTAGCACGCCAGAGAAGATTCATGCCCCGTCAACTATTTAAACGCTACATGCCTGACCCGGAAAAACTAAAAAACAATCCATCGTTACGTTTTTTGGGCAGCCTTATCCATGATGCAAACCTGTGGCACCTGAACCGTCACTCAGTAGCCCGCGCAGTTGCTATCGGTTTGTTTTGGGCGATGATCCCAATGCCGATGCAGATGTTTGCCGCGGCTTTATTAGCAATCCCTATGCGCGCTAACCTACCTATCTCTGTTGGCTTAGTTTGGCTGACGAATCCTGTCACCATGCCGCCGGTGTTTTATATCAACTACAAGTTAGGCTCTTGGTTACTTAACACGCCAGCTATTGAGTTCCCCGACAAAATGACGCTCAGCTGGATTTTAGAAGTCACCACCACCCATTGGCAGCCTTTATATGCGGGTTCCATTGTGATGGGACTGATTCTTGCTGCAGTGGGTTATAGCTGCACAGTTTTATACTGGCGCTGGTGGGTCAACCGCAGCTGGAAAAAACGCATAAAGCTGCGCAACTCACGCCTAAACGATTGATTTTAAAATAAGTTTTGACACTTCGCAGAATCTGCGTATACTTATCGGCGCGGAATGGAGCAGTCTGGTAGCTCGTCGGGCTCATAACCCGAAGGTCGTAGGTTCAAATCCTGCTTCCGCAACCACATTCAAAAGCCTTAACTTTTAACGAGTTAGGGCTTTTTTTATGCCTGCAATTCCTTGCTTAAAAATCGTCTAAAAAGCCTGTATTCATACGGCACTGCCATGGTAAACACCTTGATGCAAGTATCAGACTCGATTGGTACCGCTTTGGCGATCACCATAATGTCTGCGTCGCAAAACAGTTTCTTGAGTAAGGTTGCAGATCCACTAGCGCCATCCATGGCTAGCATTTCATTGTCCGCTGGCGTGCAAACGGCGTTTATTTTGGGGATCGGGCTTGCGGTGAGCGATTAATTGCGTCGCTTTTTATAAAGTCTTCGAGGTGATTGCTAAAAGGCACCTGTCTTTTTATTTTTTACTGGACTCATAACCGTCACAAATGCAAATCCTGCTTACACCAACAAATTCAAAAGCCTTAAACTTTTACGAGTTAGGGCTTTTAAATGCCTGTAGTCTTTCCTTTGGATAACGTCAAAAAAATCGCATTGCACACGATAATTTACACACTATCGCTTTGCTAATGTAAGCCCTACCCTGCATAAGTTAACTGCTGTAGGGGCTGCCAAGCTTGTAATAATCCCAATACCCAGTGACTGCCTCGTTAACTACGACCAGACTTAAGTTGGTGTGCCATAGTTGCGCGTAACTTACCCGGTCGTACAGGCTTGGTTAGCAAAGGAATCCCCAGTCGCTTGCGCAGTGCTTGCTCTTCATCCGTGTAATCGGCAGTAATTAGCACTGCTGGAATATTTTGCGCAAAGTCAGCACGCAGCTGCTCCGCGACAGCCAAACCAGTCACACCACAATTGAGGTGCAAATCCACGATTAATAAACTAGGCGCTTGCTCCTCCAGCGCTACAATTGCAGCCCTATAATCTTCAGCAACTAGAACTTCACAACCCCACTGCGTTAAAAGCACGGCCATGCTGTGTAAAATCTCTGGCTCATTATCAATCACTAATACCCGCTGCCCAGCAAAGCTATGCACCATTGCTGGGCTTGTTTCTAGAGTTTTTTTCTCATATTTGGCTTCGCTGCTTAACGGCACCTCAATACTAAAGCAAGAGCCTCGCCCAAGCTGCGAGCGCAACTCAATATTCGCGCCCAATACAGCGGCTATACGCTCCACAATAGCCAGGCCAAGCCCAACGCCTTTACGGCCACTTTGATGGTTTGTATCAACCTGATTAAACTCTTGAAAGATTGACTCCTGCTGATCTTTAGCAATGCCTGGTCCCGTATCCCAAACCTCTATACGCACCTTATTACCACGTCGTCGCACACCTAAAAAAACACGTCCAGAATCCGTATAGCGACAAGCATTACTCAGTAAATTACGCACAATGCGCGTCAACAAGTGGTAGTCGGTATAGACATAAAGGGAAGACGAAAAAAACGTTAAGCGTAATCCCTCAGCTAATGCTACCTGTTCAAACTCTGACACCAATGCGCTAAACATATCTCGAATGGAGCACGCTGATAGCGATGGAGTTACCGCTGCCTGATCTAAGCGAGCAATATCCAATAGATCTGCAAGCAAATCCTCTGCTCCCTCCAGCGCCATGTGGGCACGTTCGAGTAAATGCTGTTCTGCAGCAGGCAACTGTCGCTCACGCAATGACGACATCAGTAATCGCGCAGCATTTAACGGCTGCAACAAATCATGACTGGCCGCAGCCAAATACTTGTCTTTGCTTCGATTGGCCGCCTCTGCAACTTCTTTCGCCTCACGTAAAGCCAGCTTAACTTGCTCATGACAAGTGATTTCTTCCTGCAGATCTTCATTACTTAACTGCAGCTCTCGAGTACGCTCAGCCACACGGCGCTCTAAGCTTTGATTAAGCTTTTCCAAACGTTCTTGGTTTTTTTTACGCTCAGAAATATCAGCAACAAACCCCTCTAAAACACCAGGCTCATCATCTTTAAGTAAAATATTCATCAAGACATCAAGGGGCTTTCCGTCTTTACACAACAAGCGTGTTTCATAACCGCGCACAATATTTTTCTGCAGCAACTCCGCACGAATACTTTGCACTTCTTTAATACCACCAACAAACAAACTTGGTGCACTAGGCCCAGTATTCGCAAGTAATTCTGCAACACTGACGTAACCAAGCATATTTGCCAAACCTGGATTAACTGCCCGAAACCCACCATTAATTTGCGCTTGAAAAATCCCATACGTGGCGTGCTCAAACAGCCATTTGTAACGGTTACGCTCACGCTCTACTTCGTCCAGTTGCTGTAATAATTCACGGTAGTGACTTTTACGGGATGACTGCTCACTAAGCCCCAGCAAGCCAGCTAGAGTATTGTCAGAGGGCTTCGGCATAGACCACTTCCATATCACGCTGATTGGAGGTTCTAGGATTCGTTAAAATACAGGGATCGGTCATGGCATGGCGAGATAAAAACGGTATGTCAGCTCGGTTAACCCCACACTCACCAAGGCTGTCATGAAAACCTACTGCCTGCTTAAACTCAATCAAATGATTGACTAAGCGGGTGCGCACTTGCTCACTGGTGAGCCCACGACAATCAATTCCTAATGTTTGCGCAATCACTTTAAATCGATCTGGTGCAGAGCTGTAATTAAAGGCCACAACATGCTCAACCAATGCAGCATTACACTGCCCATGGGGTAGATCTAAATAACCACCTAGACTGTGCGACATTGCATGCACTGCGCCCAAAATCGCATTCGAAAACGCCAGCCCAGCCTGCATACTGCCCAGCATAATTTGTTCTCGTAGCGCTATATCCTGTGGGTTAGCGATCATCTCCACCAAGTTTCCACCGATTAAACGCATCGCTTCTAAAGCATGAGTGTCCGTCAGTGGGCCGCTACCAACAGATACAAAAGCCTCAATGGCATGTACCAAAGCATCAATACCAGTACAGGCTGCCAAAAACGGATCCATAGTGAGCGTAGTTTCTGGATCAATCAATGCGACATCTGGCACCACAGCTTTACTGACAATAGAAAACTTCATGCGCTCTTGCTGATTAGAAATAATCACAAACTGCGAGACATCTGCAGAAGTGCCTGCTGTCGTGGGAATCAAAATCAATGGTGGGCTGGGCAGTCGAATAGTATCCACTCCCTCAAACTCTAAAATGCTGCGCCCATGGGCAGCGACAATACCAATGGCCTTCGCACAATCCATTGGACTACCACCGCCAATAGCAACAATCGCGGTACAGTTATGTAGCTTATAAGTTTCTGCGCCATGCATCACCTCCTCCACTCTGGGGTTCGGTGAAACCTCTGTAAAGAGATGGTAATCAATACCCTGCTCTTGCAGGCTTTCTTCAATATCAGTAACCCACCCGACAGCTTGCACCCCAGGATCAGACACAATCAAAACTTTAGCTGCCCCAAACGTGCTCACAAAATGCCCAGCACGATGGCGACAACCGGCACCAAAAACAATTTCTGGCGATACAAACTTGCGCAGTTCGCTAATTGACCGTTTCATAATTACTCGTCTTATTATTATGGGTTGATTGAAGCAGGCAGTTTTATACAAAAAAGTGCTATACCAGCAAATAGCGCACCTAAAAACCTTATCTGCTTGATTTTAAATGGGTTTTTGTAACTTGTCTGATTTTCATTAGGTTATCGCTAAGCCCATGCTTTAAACACTAGCCAAGGGTCTATGCATACAAATTATAAAGCACTTAAAGCTTCTCTTTAACTGACAACAGCAAAAGTACGCTGATAGAAAGATAATTCTAAAGCCAACGCTTCAGCCAAATGCCTTGCTTGACGAAAACCATGCCCCTCATCAGGGTACAAATGGCACTCAACCGCTACGCCCTGCTCAGTTAAAGCCTGCACCATAGTGATAGTTTGCTCAGGGACTACAACCACATCTCGCCCACCTTGAAAAAAAATCACTGGAGTTTGTATCCGTTGTATTTGCGCTAATGGTGCTCGTGCAGAAAGTTGTTCTACCCCACCTAGCAGCCAAGACAAATAATCCCCTTCAAACTTATGGGTCACTTTATTTAAAGCAGTTGGATCGCTAACACCGTACAAGCTTGCCGCGGCAGCAAAATACTGACTGGCAGCAATTGCCAACAGTGCACTATAGCCCCCTGCACTAGCACCTCGAACAAAAAGATGCTCGGCATCAACCCGGTCAGTATCAATTAAATATTGTACCAAGGCACATATGTCCTCAACGTCTAAAATGCCCCACTGCTGCTCTAAACGCTGACGATACTTACGACCAAATCCCGTGCTGCCTCGGTAATTTAAATCCGCAACAGCAAAACCTCGTTGCGTCCAAAACTGTATGCGCGGATCAAAAACAGGATAACAAGCAGAGGTTGGTCCACCATGCAAAAACACCACCAACGGTGGCCGCTCTTGGTTAGACAAATGGTGCTGTGTATTGTGCGGCGCGTAAAAAAAACAGTGCACTGCTTCATCATGGCTGCTTGGAAAATACAATGCCTGTGGCTTGGATATTTCCGTTTCCGGCAAGTCTATAGCCAGCTGGCTCAACACCTTAACTTCTGCGCTGCGGCGGTCAATGGCCAGCACCGCGCTGCCTTGACTTGAGTGCCCAGCAATGCAATAAAAGTGATCATCATCAGCTGCTAAATGACGTAATCGACTGAAGTCCGTGGCCAACTGCTGCAACTCTTGTTGTTTAGCAAAGCAATACAATGCTAACTTGCCAAAACCGTCGGCAAACCAACTCACTAAGTAGTGATCACCCTGCAATGGTAAGTAATTACAGCCACCCAACTGCCAAGGTGCGCCAGCATAATCCGCATCAATGCCAGTTAACGAGACAAGTTTTTCGTCCGTTGTTTCACGCCATGGCTGCCAATAGCCTGCTTGGTCATTTAGCGCTACAACACGGTTGGTTTGATCAAATAACGGCTGCTGAATCGAAGCATTACCGTCAGCTCCAGCTAAACATGCTGCTTCCCCCCATCCACCATCACTTTGACGCTTGGCGCAGAACAATTGAGTTCTTGTCCAAGGTTGGTCAGGGCGCTGCCACTGCACCCAGAGTAGACGCTGACCATCCGGACTGATTCGTGGCGCAGCATAAAAGTCACTGCCTTGCACTATAACCTGCGGTACTAGCAGCGGCTGGCTTTGTTCACAAACTAAAGGTACACGGACTAAACGATGCAACACTTCTTGCTCGCTGTGCTCTTCTTCTATAACAATCAATGTTTGTGTTACAGAATCAAGCTGCATATCAGCATAGCGGCATTCATGGCGTGCAGTTAAAGCCTGTGGTAGCCCCTGCCAAGTCTGCAGATACAATTGCTGATCCACTTCATTAGTAAATACGACTCCTTGCTCGGTTAAACAAAAAGAGCCTCCGCCATACTCATACACTCGGCTGCGTACCGAAAAGCCCTTAGGCGTAAACAGTTCGCCATCCTGCTTCGCAGAGTTATAGCGGTAAAGCTTCGTTTGTCCAGTTAACGGATCTGAAACCGTCCAAAAAACACCATGCAGGGAGACTTTTAATTCATTGATTTCACGTCCAGCCACAGCAGCCTGTTCTGCACTCCAAGTGCTGGGCCAGAAACCTGCAACAAAAGTCTCCCGCTTAGGCATCTGTATTCATCCCTTAATAATAATGTTGGACATTTTCTCATTACGAAAAATCATGCTATCCACGCCCAATGGCGCCTGCTCTGCTTCTTCACGAGCAGCTAGAATAATGCCATGGTGCTTAGACTTACTGCACACTGGATCAGCATTGCTGGCATCTCCTGTGAGCATATATGCCTGGCAACGGCACCCACCAAAGTCCTGCTCTTTTTCATCACAAGAGCGGCAAGGCTCTGGCATCCATTCAAAACCACGGTACTTATTAAAACCGAAAGACTCCTGCCAAATATGCTGCACGCTATGCTCTTTCACATTAGGAAACTCAATAGGCAACTGCCGCGCACTGTGACAAGGCAAAGCAGTACCGTCAGGGGTGATATCTAAAAACAAACTGCCCCAGCCACTCATACAAGCTTTAGGGCGCTCTTCATAATAATCTGGAGTTACAAAAATCAGTTTACAAGGGTGGTTTTGCGCAGCTAATTTTTCTCGCCACTGCTGCGTAACGCCCTCAGCATATTCAAGCTGCTCACGGGTGGGCAATAAAGCTGCGCGATTGAGCTCTGCCCAACCATAAAACTGACACGTAGCCAGTTCCACAAAATCTGCATCGAGCTCAACACAAAGCTCAATAATGCGGTCAATACGATCAATATTATGACGGTGTGTCACAAAGTTAAGCACCATGGGGTAGCCCTGCGCTTTCACGGCGCGGGCCATAGCTAGTTTTTGTGCGAAAGCTTTTTTCGAGCCGGCCAACATATTGTTGACCTCTTCATCAGCAGCCTGAAAGCTGATTTGAATGTGATCCAAACCAGCCTCACTTAGTTCAGTAATACGACGCTCAGTTAACCCAATTCCAGAGGTTATTAAGTTAGTGTAAAAACCTAAATCACGAGCAGCTTTAACCAGCTCAGCCAAATCCTGGCGCACAAGTGGCTCTCCACCGGAAAACCCCAACTGCGCAGCACCTAAAGCCCTAGCCTGCTTAAAAACATCGATCCACTGCACGGTGCTCAACTCTTCACCACTACGGGCAAAGTCCACTGGGTTAGAACAATAGGGGCACTGCAAAGGACAGCGATAAGTCAGCTCAGCCAGTAACCATAAAGGTGGGCTTTGTATATGCTGATTAGCAGGGTTCAAGCCAAAACTGTGCATAGGCCACCTCCATAAAGGCTAAAACGTCATCACTTAAGTCTGGCGCATCAGGAAACTGTTCTTGCAGTTGGGAAATAATTTGCGCGACACTGCGCTGCTCATCAACCAACTTTAAAATATGTGCAGCACTGTCATTGAGCTGAATCATTCCTTCTGGATACAGCAATACATGGCAGCTTTGTGCAGGCTCCCATTGCAAGCGAAAACCACGCCGGATACGTGGGCACAGCTCCAGATTGATAATGCTCATAGCCCTAGCCCTGTATGCCAAATACGCTGATCAGTTACCGTATGGTACGGTGGACGCTTAAGCTCATACGCCATACTCATGGCATCTAACATGCTCCACAGTACATCCAGCTTAAACTGCAAGATTGCCAGCATGCGCTGCTGTGCTTCCCTAGTAGTGTAGTGCTGTAAAGTGATTTGCAAACCGTGCTCAACATCCCGCCGCGCTTCACTAAGACGCTTACGGAAGTATTCATAACCACGAGCATCAATCCACGGATAATGTTGTGGCCAAGCATCTAAGCGTGACTGATGAATATGCGGGGCAAAAAGCTCAGTCAAAGAACTACTGGCCGCCTCCTGCCAGTTGGCACGGCGAGCAAAGTTAACATAAGCATCCACAGCAAAGCGCACGCCAGGTAATACCAGCTCACCGGATAACACCTGCGCACGATCCAAGCCAACTGACTCAGCCAGACGTAACCACGCCTCAATTCCACCATCCTCACCGGGCGCACCATCATGATCTAAAATGCGCTGAATCCACTCCCGCCGAACCGCTCGATCAGGGCAGTTAGCCATAATGGCAGCATCTTTCATGGGGATACTGATTTGATAATAAAAGCGGTTTGCCACCCACCCCTGAATTTGCTCACGGGTCGCTTGCCCAGTGTGCATAGCAACATGATAAGGGTGATGAATATGGTAATAATCCCCTTTGCCACGCAGCGCATGCTCAAATTGCTCTGGGGTCATTGCTTGCTGGCTCATCACAGGCTCCTAAAGCTCGATACTCATTCCGTCATAAGCAACTTCCACACCAGCTGCTTCTACTTGCGCACGCTCGGTGGAGTCCTCATCTAGGATAGGGTTGGTGTTATTGATATGAATTAAAATACGACGGGCTTCTGGGTACTGAGCTAAGACATCCAACATGCCGCCAGCACCTATTTGTGCCAAATGCCCCATTTCACTGCCAAGCTTGCCACCGACACCTCTCGCCTGCATTTCATCATCTTGCCAAACAGTGCCATCAACTAATAAGCAATCAGCACTACTCATCATTTGTGCCAGCTCTGCGTCCATCTCTCCCAGACCAGGCGCATAGAAAAGTTTTTTACCGCTGCGAGTATCTTCAATCAACAAGCCAATATTGTTACCAGGGTGTGGATCATCACGACGCGGTGAGTACGGTGGCGCATTACTGCGCAAGGAAATAGCAGTGATACTTAATCCTGGGCAGGCAGGTACAGTAAAGGGCTGGCCATCCAGCGCAATCAAACGGTGCTTAAGTCCACCATTCCAATGCGCCAGCATATTAAAAATAGGAAACCCAGAGGTCAGGTCTTGATGCACCATCTCAGTGCACCACACATCATGAGGACAGCCCTCACGCAAAGTTAATAACCCCGTGACATGGTCAATTTGGCTGTCGAGTAAAATAATGCCTGCAATCGCAGTATCGCGTGCTTGGCGCGCTGGTTGCAGTGCAGGAAAAGCCTCTAACTGACTACGGATATCTGGCGAAGCATTACATAAAATCCAGTTCACACCATCATCACTGATAGCAATTGAAGACTGCGTACGCGGTGTTGCCCGCAAAGTGCCTTTGCGTAAACCGTGACAATTATGGCAATTACAGTTCCATTGCGGAAAGCCACCTCCTGCTGCTGAACCTAAGACTTGAATATACATAACTCTATTCCTTAGTAGCCCCAGTAGGACTGGGGCTCGATCGTTGAACGATTAACATAAGGGCACGATGTATCAACGGTTAGCGATGTACATCGTCACTTCAAACCCAATACGCAGATCATTAAAGGTTGGTTTATTCCACATAGTCGTTTCCTCTTTTTGTTAAAGACCGGTGTATTCCGGCACCTCTATTAATAGCGCTATTAGGTATAAGACAAAACGGTACTTTGGAACCGGTTTTGGCTGCCATTGGTCGCACTGCTTTTACTCTTCAACATCACAGCGTCTCAGCAGCAGTTTTCAGGCAAAAAAAAACGCAGCCAATTGACTGCGTTTCGACAAAAAAGAATAGACTCTAGGAAAGGGGGGTTACCATAAGCAGAACCTAATCGTACCGTCGATAAGTAGCACCATACAAAACAACATAGCTCAGAGGCCTCTTGGTGCCACTAGAACCAGCCAGCGGCACCAGCCTTACAAACTTAGAAGAAGCCCAACGGGTTAATGTCGTAGCTCACCAGCAAGTTTTTCGTCTGCTGATAGTGGTCTAACATCATCTTATGGGTTTCACGTCCAACACCAGACTTTTTATAACCTCCAAAGGCTGCATGAGCTGGATACAGGTGGTAGCAGTTCGTCCACACTCGTCCTGCTTGAATACCGCGCCCCATGCGGTACGCACGATTAATATCACGGGTCCACACGCCCGCACCTAATCCAAACTCGGTATCATTAGCGATTTCAAGCGCTTCTGCTTCATCCTTAAAGGTCGTTACCGCTACCACAGGGCCAAAAATCTCCTCTTGGAAGATGCGCATCTTATTGTGGCCTTTCAACAGTGTTGGTTGAATGTAATAGCCGCTAGCGAAATCACCTTCCAGCTGCTCAATTTTGCCACCTATTAACAGCTCGGCGCCTTCTTGCTCAGCCACATCCATATAAGACATAATTTTTTCAAACTGCTGCTCAGATGCCTGCGCCCCCACCATGGTCTCCGTGTCCAGCGGGTTACCACGACGAATTTGCTTAATTTTCTTCATCACTTCAGCCATAAATGGCTCGTAAATAGACTCTTGTATTAAAGCACGTGAGGGACAAGTACAGATTTCACCTTGGTTAAAGAAAGCCAACACCAGCCCTTCAGCAGCCTTTTCTATAAACTCAGGCTCAGCACTCATAATATCTTCAAAGAAAATATTCGGTGACTTACCGCCCAGTTCCACTGTGCTTGGAATAATATTTTCAGCAGCTGCGTGCATAATGTGCGAGCCGACTGGTGTTGATCCAGTAAAGGCAATTTTGGCAATACGCTTACTCGTTGCTAACGCCTCTCCCGCCTCACGACCAAAACCTTGCACTATGTTTAAAACACCGGCTGGCAACAAATCACCAATTACTTCCATGAGTACTGTAATCGACAGCGGTGTTTGCTCCGCAGGCTTTAACACAATACTGTTACCTGCTGCCAAAGCTGGAGCCAACTTCCAAGCACCCATCAAAATCGGGAAGTTCCATGGAATAATTTGCCCAACGACACCCAGCGGTTCATGGAAGTGATAAGCAGCCGTATGCTCATTGATTTCTGCAGCTGAACCTTCTTGAGCACGCAAGCAGCCCGCAAAATAGCGGAAATGATCTGCAGCCAATGGAATATCCGCGTTCAAAGTTTCGCGAACAGGCTTACCGTTATCCCACGTTTCGGCTACCGCTAACAACTCAAGATTCTCTTCAATACGATCTGCAATGCGCAATAGGATACGTGCCCGGTCTTGCGCTGAGGTTTTACCCCAAGCTGGTGCAGCAGCATGCGCCGCATCTAAAGCCAAGTTAATGTCAGCAGCTGTTGAGCGTGGAAACTCACCAGCAACTGCACCGGTTACAGGCGTTGTGTTAGTAAAATACTCACCGTTCACTGGTGCGACAAATTCACCACCAATATAGTTGCCATAACGTGGTTTGATTGTCAGTAAAGAGTCTTGCGTACCTGGTTGTGCATAAATCATAAGAGTTTCCTCATTTATTCAATGCCTGCGCCAACCGCGGGCAGGTGATGATTCGATATTAGCGAGCCACCCCTTACATCTAAATGCACCCAACGCAGCAAAAATATAGTCATTTAGAACTAGATAGAATGCGCTCACCTAAAAACCACACTGCCACTATCAAAGCAATAACAGTAGCAGATACAAAAATCCCCGTTACAACCTTACGACTGAACGGGGATTTTTATCGCCACCTGTACTACTGATCAATACGTTGCCATTGCTGCTGCTCATACTGTGGATATAGATGACTGACAGTACGAATCAACTCGTGGCGCGTTAAACTGATCGTTGCAAACTGCTCTGGAATAGGCAAACGCAACACTTGGTTCATATCCATGCCCTGCTCTGCAGCTTGACGCAAAGCATTATCCAGCCATGTAAGGTAATCACGCATTTGCACAAAAGGTTGCTTATCTTTTGCTAAAGGACCGTGCCCAGGAACCACAACCTGCCAAGGCAAAGCTTGCAAACGGTCTAAGTCAGCCAACCATGTTTTTAAACTTGGACTGTTCGGTGTGGCTAAAGCCCGCTGATAGAACAGCATATCACCGGCAAAAAGCACCCCTGTTCGCAGGTCCAGCAACACCAAATCAGCACCCGTATGACCAGTAAAAGCAAGCAGCTGCAAAGAATGACCACCAATATCGACTACCCCCGGCTCAACAGTGTGGGTTGGCAGTTGCACTTCGGTACCGCGCATCCAATCTCCAACCACTCGATACATATTCTCCGCCATATGGTCGCCCTGCTCTGCAAGCAGCTCATGAGTTGCTTGCAAGGCGGCAATAGGCACGTCAGCAAATGCTTGATTCCCCAAAGCATGATCAGGGTGGTGATGAGTTAAGAAAACTTGCACCACCGGTTGTTCGGTAACAGCAGCAATAGCAGCTCGCAAAGCTCTGCCATAAGCAAAAGATGGCCCCGTATCAATAACTACCACTCCCTCATCAGTAATTATAAATGCGCTATTGACCACATTACCGCCATTTTCCACACTAAAATCATCTGTTAGCCCTTCTACCATGTAAGTATTCTCGGCTATTTTTTCCGGCTTTAAAGCATAAGAAGCCAAAGCATTGGAGCTGAGTAGCCAACCCCAAACTATAAGCAGCAACCAACGCATAGCATCACCTCTAAATCTCACTCTTCAACCCACCGAAACCCTGAGCAAAAACAAACACTCTAAGCTCGTCGCAACCCTCCTATGTATCGCAGGAGAACTAAGGAGTTTGTGCGGTAAACTCATTGCCATTATTATCGCGCAACCACCACTGCGTGCGCGGCTGCCCCTTCACATGCAAAGTAATGGTTGGGTTTTCACTGACGGCAGAAAACAAATCGAGACGCGCCAACACCTTACCACCAGCATCACGAAGTTCTGCTTGATTGACATAAAACTCTGGGATAGAACCTACCAAACCATTATCCATTGGATGCAAAACCCTTAAACGCAAACGGCTGCTATCACCGACAGGAAAGCGCGCACCAAACACCTGACCTAAACGCTTCTCCCAACCCTCTTCTGCACGCACTAGACTGGGTGCGCTACAGCCACCACCGGCGGCCTCAATTCGCGCCGATCCCACATACCAAACGCCATCGTCCATTAAAAAAGCAGCTCGAATCGGAGTGGCTTGCTCAACACGAATTCGCACAGCTAAGAATTTTTCTAACTCAGCACTTGGATACAAATTCAAAATTTGCGGAATAGGATTAAGCTCAGCCCAAACCATCACTTCACTGACTTTACCCGGCAGAGCTCGCGCATCCACCTCTACGGGAACTTGCCGCGCATCTTCAGCAAAAGGTGGCACCATCACTTTAACTCGCTCATCAAAGACAAAGTCAGCGTTATTCAACAAGCGCTGATGAAAATACTCCCACATTACCGAAG
The DNA here is from genome assembly GCA_012518175.1 of Gammaproteobacteria bacterium. Taxonomy (GTDB): domain Bacteria; phylum Pseudomonadota; class Gammaproteobacteria; order Pseudomonadales; family Pseudomonadaceae; genus Denitrificimonas. Next base: position 20,463 of record JAAYTE010000156.1, read on the forward strand.
GTTGTGGATCTCCCTCTACGGCCAGCGCCAAATTGCTGAGCAAAAATAACACCAAAGCACAAACAAACTGCTGTTTCATAGGTACTCCTATTCAATAACCTAACAGTCACTGAGAAGCCTGAAAACACTGCAAACTTAAAAGGTAAAAAGGAGAGAGCCTTGCGCTTAACAGTGCGTTAAGGCTTTCGCTTATAAAGCCTTGCCAGGGCGATTTGAACCCATTCGCAAGGCAAGGCTAGATCAGCACTTTCAACCAAAAAACGCTCGCCCTAGCACATTATTGCAACTCAGCACGGCTCTCAATGTAAGTACGAATGGCCCACAGCGCCTCTTGGCTAATATGCTCTGCCATTTTCGGCATATACACGGCGCCATTACGTACAGCACCATTAATCACACGCTCCTTGTACCACTCATCATCGCTTTCATTGGGCTGCAGCAAACGCAAGTCTGGAGCAATACCACCAGACATAGCCTCAAGGCCGTGGCAACGGGCACAGTTTTGGTTATAAGCAGAGTCACCAATTTCAACGGCTTTAGCATTCAGCTCGCTTGGAGCGCGGTATGGATTGCTATCGAGCCACTCTTCACCCAATGATGGCAGCCCTGCGGTATCAACGCTTTGCGGCACCATGTCACCGTGCGCATAAACTGTTGCTGAGAAACCTAAAGCGGTTGCCATTAAAGCCCCGAATAGCGCATTTTTCTTATTCATCATTTTCACCATTTATGTAGTACGCAAGGATGTTCGCTAGAAAGTTTGAACACTGCCTGAATGGTAAAAATGCTGCGCGCCAAGGAGAACGCTGCTTTAGTTGTCGAGAACCACACCCTTAGTATTAGATGCAAAGGTCTACAAAATACTGGTTTTAGAAGCACTGCCAAATAAGCCACCGACTGGGAACTTTTCCCGCCACCAACGGGAGTTTTTCCGTATTCTTTAGACCCGCTCTTTCCCAACATGGATGCCGTCAATGCGCAGTCTACTGACGCAAGACTCACAATATGCAACCTATGGGAAGTAAAGCAATGATAACAAGACAATCACCCAGCTCTGCCAAGCCCTTAGCCCTTGCCGTCAAGGGCCTAATTTTAAGCGCCACACTAATTAGCGCTAACCTAAGCTTCGCCAAACCCGTAACTTGGGAGGACATTGCGCAAGACCATGTCAACACCAGTAACGTACTGCAATACGGTATGGGTACCAATGCGCAACGCTACAGCCCTCTCACCACGATCAACTCAGAAAACGTCTTCAAGCTGACGCCTGCCTGGACTTACTCTTTTGGTGATGAAAAACAACGCGGCCAAGAATCTCAAGCCGTAATCCACGATGGCGTTATTTACGTTACTGGCTCCTATTCTCGCGCTTGGGCACTGGATGCTAAAACCGGCGAGCGCCTCTGGAGCTATAGCCACCGTCTGCCCGATGATATTCGTCCATGCTGTGACGTTGTTAACCGTGGTGTAGCGATCTACGGTGATAAAGTATTTCTCGGTACACTTGATGCTCGCGTCATCGCTTTAGATAAAGACAGCGGTAAAGTTGTTTGGAACAAAAAATTCGGTGACCACGCTGCTGGTTACACCATGACCGGCGCACCAACTATCGCCAAAGACGCTAAAACTGGAAAAGTACTCTTAATTCACGGCAGCTCTGGCGATGAATTTGGAGTGGTGGGTAAGCTCTTCGCTCGCGACCCAGACACAGGGGAAGAAGTATGGATGCGTCCATTTGTAGAAGGCCACATGGGCCGCCTAAATGGCAAAGACAGCACACCTACCGGAGATATTAAAGCGCCATCTTGGCCTGATGACCCAAACCACCCAACTGGAAAAAAAGAAGCTTGGAGCCAAGGCGGTGGTGCGCCATGGCAAAGCGCCAGTTTTGACCCGGAAACCAATACTATTATTGTCGGCTCTGGTAACCCTGCCCCCTGGAATGGCTGGGAGCGTACCGCGGACGGCGGCGATCCAAAAGACTACGATAGCCTTTACACATCAGGCCAGGTGGGTGTCGATGCGACGACCGGTGAAGTAAAATGGTTCTACCAGCATACACCGAACGATGCTTGGGACTTCTCAGGTAACAACGAACTTGTACTCTTTGACTACAAAGACAAAGACGGAAAAACCACTAAAGCCACTGCTCACGCAGACCGTAACGGCTTCTTCTATGTAGTTGACCGCGAAAACGGCAAGTTAGAAAATGCCTTTCCATTTGTTGATGGCATCACTTGGGCCTCTCATATTGACCTAGAAACAGGTCGCCCAGTGGAAGTAGAAGGACAGCGGCCACCAAAACCAGAGCCAGGTGAAGCTCGTGGTAAATCCGTTGAAGTATCACCTCCCTTCTTAGGTGGTAAAAACTGGAATCCTATGGCCTACAGCCAAGACACTGAGCTGTTCTATGTCCCAGCTAACCACTGGAAAGAAGACTACTGGACAGAGCAGGTAAGCTACAAAAAAGGCTCCGCTTATCTCGGTCAAGGCTTCCGTATCAAGCGTTTATTTGATGATCACGTAGGCATCTTACGTGCGATGAACCCAACCACAGGCGAAGTGGCTTGGGAGCACAAAGAAAAACTACCGCTGTGGGCTGGCGTGCTAGCGACTAAGGGCAACCTTGTCTTCACTGGCACCAGCGATGGCTTTCTCAAAGCCTTTGATGCCAAAACCGGTAAAGAGTTATGGAAGTTCCAGACTGGTAGTGGCGTTATTTCACCACCTGTAACATGGGAATTGGATGGCGAACAGTACATCGGTGTAACCTCAGGTTACGGTGGCGCAGTTCCATTGTGGGGCGGCGATATGGCGGAACTAACCAAACCTGTAGCACAGGGCGGTTCATTCTGGGTGTTCAAATTACCAGAGTGGGATAGTAATTAATAACTAACGACTATCACTTCACACTCACCGTTGCTGTGTTCGCACAGCAACGGTTTTTAGAGGTACATTTGTATGCAACGCTATCTTTTATCGGTTTTATCCTTAGTGATCAGCACTGCAGTTTGGGCCAACCAAGAGGTGACAACCATCAACGGTTGCAAGCTTGCCCCTAGCAGTAACTGTGCTGGAATGGACTTACGCAACGCTGACCTCAGCAATATGGATCTGCGCAAAATCAACTTTAATGATGCGGACTTATCCGGTGCCAACTTGCGTCACGCACAACTCGACCTGTCCACCTTCAACGGCGCTAACCTCAGCGGTGCCAACTTCACTCGCGCTAGCTTACAACAAGCCAGTATCCGCGGTGCTAAGCTAGACAAAACCAACTTCACCGCCATTAATGGTTGGGCTTTAATGGGCCAAGGAGCCGAAGGTAAAAAAACTGACTTTAATGCCGCCAATTTAGATTTCGCCCGTTTTTCTGGCTCCAAACTCCCCAGCGCTAATTTTAATGCCGCTAATTTAGAAATGGCTTGGCTGAATAAAAGTGACTTGCGCAAAGCCACTTTTATTGATGCCAACATGCAAGAGTCAAAGATGAGCGAGACCAATATGGCCAAAGCGAATATGACCAATGCTCGCCGTCACTATGCGACCTTTTTAGGTACGTTTATGGAAGGCTGCACCGCATGTCCGCTGGACTGGTAAAACCCCACCTTTGCGCAAGCTAATAGTCCACTACAATGATTATTAGCTTGCCTCACCAATACGCAACACACCGGTATCAATGGCTAAATGTACCAGCTCAACATGGGATCTCACTTGCAACTTTTGCTTTAGTAAAGTCATGTAGTTGGATACCGTCTTGCTACTGATACAAAGATTCTCTGCAATCTGCCGAGTAGGCAAACCCCTCGCTAGCATGACAAAAACCTCCATCTCGCGTGGAGTCATGCTTTGCAAGCGCGGATCAATAGCCCCTACTGATGATTTATGACAAGCCATTTGCGTAGCTATGCTTTGCTCAATATACATATGCCCCGACAACACTCGACGTGCCGCCTCAATCAACACCTCAGGTGCTACGTTCTTACTGATATAGCCGGCAGCACCAGCATCCAATGCTTGACGTACCAACATGAGCTCATCATGCATACTAAAGAACAAAACCGGCAACTGCGGTAAACGCTGACACAAGCGACGACAGGTTTCTAGCCCACTGATCCCCGGCAGACCAATATCCATCACCACCAACCTTGGCATAAAAGCCGGCACCAACTGCACAGCCTCTTCACCGCTGCTGGCGTGCCCAATCTGCACGTCAGGAAAATAGGCTTGCAATAGACTGGCATAGCCTTGCCGCACCACCGCATGATCATCCACTAGCAGAATTTTCATTGTTCACCTCTCAGCAGCGGCGTACACAAGTACAACGACCAACCGCGCATAACCCGAGGACGGGTATAAAACTGAGCCTGCATAGCTTGCGCACGCGCAGCCATAGAGTGCAAGCCAACACCAGCTTGCGCAAGCACACCGCCTCTGCCGTTGTCACGTAACAATATGCGCCAAGCCTGCTGCTTATACTGCAGCCACACATGCACATGAGTGGCTTGCCCATGCTGACGCGCATTACACAATGCTTCTTGCAGTAAACGATACAGTTGCTGCTTAGCGGCCAAGCTCAATACTGGCAACACCCCTAACTGATGCACACGGATACACAGCGCACTCTGCGCTTGCCACTGTTGCTGCAACAACTGCAACAACTGCAACACACTTAAGTGCTCCAATTGCACTGGGTATAAGTCATGAACTACAGCACGAAAACTTTGCTGCAGATGGCTTGCTTGCTGCTCTAAGCATTGCGCTATACTCTGCACTTGCTCCGGTTGCTCGGCAAACAATTGCA
>JAAYTE010000157.1 GCA_012518175.1 Gammaproteobacteria bacterium
CTGACGGCCAAGCTAATCAAGGATGGAAAAAACCGCGTTGATAATTTAATTGGCTACTATCGACTCGCCGCGCAAAAGAAATTATCCCGCGAACACATCACGCAATTGGTGGTCTTTTTAGAGTGGATCGTAGCACTACCCGAAGACCTAACCCCGTACTACAATGAGCAACTGGAACACCTCGAAGAGGATAATAAAATGACATATATTTCAATTATTGAGCGCCAAGGCATTCAAAAGGGCCTCGAGCAAGGTCTTGAAAAAGGCGTTGAGCAGGGCATTGGTCAAGGCCGTGCGGCAACCCTTTATAAGCTCCTACAGCTCAAGTTTAACCAGCAGGCTCAGGAGTACGAACAGCGCCTTTTCCAAGCCAGTGACGCCGAGCTGGATCTCTGGACCGAGCGCGTACTCTTTGCTGAAACCATTGAGGCGGTATTTGCTGGGTAGACCTCGAAGAGGATAACAAAATGACCTATATTTCAATTATTGAGCGCCAAGGTATCGAGCAGGGCATTGAAAAAGGTATTGGCCAAGGCCGCATGAGCACGCTGCAAAACACTTTGCAAAAGCTACTGCAACTCAAGTTCGGCGAACCTGCCGCTGAATACGAACAACGCTTACTTCAAGCCGAAGAAGCTGAGTTAACGCTATGGACCGAGCGCGTACTCTTTGCTGAAACCATTGAAGCCGTATTTGCTGAGTAGCTCTTAGCATTCTTTGCGAGCGCAGCGCAGCAATCCATCTGGCAAACCACTCGGTGCTGCAGGCATAGCAAGGTTCTGCAACAGTGGACTGCCGCGCCGCTACGCTTCCCGCAGAGACGGTAACGCGTTTCACGCCCCATCACCTGCCTCTGCAGCGTCAAACCAATCTTTGCGCCGCCCCGTCACTATCAAGCCGCAAAGTAAAGCTATCCGCCCGCCTGCTTAGCAGTAAAGCCGCGTTTGCGTAGTTCTGCTAGTAACAACTCTACTTGGTCGCCTTGAATTTCTATCACGCCATCTTTAAGTGAGCCACCACAGCCGCAACGTTTTTTCAGGGCTGCGGTGAGGTCTTTTAGCTCGCTGGCCGTTAAGCATAAGCCTTGAATAGTCGTAACCGTTTTACCGCCGCGGCCTTTGCTTTCACGGCGCACCCGGGCGATGCCGTCGCCACTGTTGAGCGGCTGTTCAGCACAGATACACTCTGCTTCAGGCTGTTCGCATTCAGGGCAGTGGCGGCCGCTATCGGTTGAGTAAACCAAACCACTTAAAGCGGCAAAAGAAGAAGCTTTTTTCACTGTACACTCGTCTCCAAATTAACCAGTACCGATCCATTAATAACGCTGCAGATGCCAACACATGCTAGCTTGGTGCATATCAAAGCCAGCGGCGGACTTTATTCATATAGTTTCGATAGTCATCGCCAAAGTGCTGCATCAGCAAGCGCTCTTCATGACGAATCACCCCAAAACTCACAGCAACCAACACCACCGGCAAAAACAACCAAACCCAAACATCGGCAAACAATAAAGCCACGCCCATATAAAACAGCGTATCAGCAACATAAATAGGATTGCGCGTCACTCGAAACGGGCCTTCAGTGAGCAGTTGCTGCGGCTTGCCGTAAGGGTTGAGCGTTGTTTTACGCCACAACATCAACCAGGCCGTCCACAGCATCAATAGCACGCTGGCATCAATGGCCATCCAGCCAAAAAATAACGTCCACGGGTTCTCAGGCAACGGCCACGGCCAAATGCTGCTCAACACCCAAGCCAGCAAGAAAAAAGCAACATACACCAGTGGCGCAGGAAGAATAAAATAAGGCTTACGCATTGCACACACCTTGCAGGTTTAAATATGCACACAGTTTAACCGTTAGCCCAACAAACTGCATATATCAGTTGTACGGCGCCGCAAGAATAGCGCAAA
>JAAYTE010000158.1 GCA_012518175.1 Gammaproteobacteria bacterium
CCTTGACTGCAGTTGGCACTCGAACGCTAGGCACACCGAGGCATACCTCTGCACCCACTCAACCACAGTCTAAGGCTTAAATATCGACGCAAGCTTGATTAAAAACAGGGGTATTAAATTGATTACTCTGCACTGAGCGACTATTGCCCCAACCACTCAGCAAGCACAATGTACTCTGCTCAGCGGTTTCAGCCCAGAAACAAGGGTTAACTGCGGAATTAAAAGAAGGGAAATAAACGAGCAGGCATAAAAAAACCTCAATTAAGAGGCTTTTTATTCACAGGCTTAACAGCCTTTAGATGGTGCGGACAGAGAGACTCGAACTCTCACACCTCGCGGCGCCAGAACCTAAATCTGGTGTGTCTACCAATTCCACCACGTCCGCAGTCAATCTAGCCACAAAGCAAGAGACAATTTGCTTTGTAAAATATGGGGTGGACGATGGGTCTCGAACCCACGACACCGGGAATCACAATCCCGTGCTCTACCAACTGAGCTACGCCCACCATATTGCGTTGCGTATCTTACATCAAACTTTCCTAACTTACCAGCCTCGCCTATTGGCGCGCCCGGCAGGATTCGAACCTGCGACCACCCGCTTAGAAGGCGGGTGCTCTATCCGACTGAGCTACGGGCGCTTGTTGCCGTTACCTATAAATAAGTAACTGACTCAAGGCTCGATTACTGAGCAATAAATTGTTCAGCTTTCGTATCCAGCTTCAGGCTGTACTGGGTAAGCGGGGTGAATATTACAGAGCTACTGACATGCCGTCAACTATTATTTTCAAAAGAATCAAATAGATACTGCAGAGAGATAAAATACCTCGCATGTATCTTTGCCGGATCCGGCCGGTCGTGCGAGAATAGCCCACATCTTTTTTATTGATATCAGTATGGCTAATGACCCCATGACCGCACAATTGATTGACGGCAAACAGATCGCCGCAAATATTCGTCAAAATATTGCTCAAAAAGTACAGACTCGTCTCAGCCAAGGTTTACGCGCACCGGGCTTAGCAGTGATTTTAGTCGGTAATGATCCGGCTTCTGAAGTTTATGTTGCGCACAAACGCAAAGATTGCGAGCAAGTAGGCTTCCAATCCCAAGCCTATGATTTACCAGCAAGCACCACACAAGCCCAGTTACTGGATTTAATTGATCAGTTAAATGCTGACGACAGTGTTGATGGCATTCTTGTTCAACTCCCCCTGCCTGCCCACCTCGACTCATCTTTACTGCTGGAGCGCATCAGCCCCTTTAAAGATGTGGACGGCTTCCATCCTTATAACGTTGGCCGTTTAGCGCAACGCATGCCTTTACTGCGCTCTTGCACTCCCAAAGGCATCATGACTTTACTGGAGCACACTGGCGTTGATTTACATGGTTTGGATGCTGTCGTTGTTGGTGCTTCAAATATTGTGGGTCGCCCAATGGCACTTGAGCTACTGCTGGCTGGCTGCACCACCACCATCACCCACCGCTTTACTGAAGATTTAGCCAGCCATGTGCGCCGCGCCGACCTAGTTGTAGTGGCCGTGGGTATTCCAGACTTAGTCAAAGGCGAATGGATCAAGCCCGGCGCCATAGTGATTGATGTGGGCATCAACCGCCAAGCTGACGGCAAGCTGGTCGGTGATGTCGGTTTCGCTGCAGCCTTAGAACGTGCTGCCTGGATCACCCCTGTACCAGGCGGCGTTGGACCAATGACCCGTGCTTGCTTGCTGGAAAATACTTTACAAGCCTGCGAACACGCAGAGCAAAGCAGCTAACCAGCCACCTAAACAGCCGACAATTGTTGCGCGTATACACCGTGCTCAATTGTCGGTCTGGCGCTAACGCATTAACCGGGGTTTAGCGATACAGCATCAGCCCAACCAAACTCAAACCCTGCCCACAAAACAGTCCTGCGCACTGCACAACTGCCTATAGACACTTCTTCAACGCTGCGTTAATTTTCTGTGCCCGCGGATCCATAAGCACACTAGCACCTAAGCTATTGGTGACAAACGCTACGCTCACTTCGCGCTCCGGGTCAGCGCAGCCTAAAGTACCGCCAGCACCAGGATGACCAAAACTGTGCGGCCCTAAGGCATAACTGGCAGGCAACTGATCTGCCTGCTCCAGCATGCAACCCAAGCCAAAACGCGTGTTAGTCAACAAAGTTAAATCCGCGCCTGCACTGTGCTCTGTCAGCATCGCATTGAGCAACTCCTCATCAAGCAATTGCCCTTGCAGCAGGCCTGTATAAAAACCAGCCAAACCTCGCGCAGTAGCATGCATATTCGCCGCGGGTTGCTGCATCAGACGCCACTCTGGCTTATTGGTGCTCGTCATCATCGATGTCGGATTGGCAAAAGCCTTAGCACTCATGCTTTGCGGATTGCTACCTATAGTTTGCATCAAACGCATTGCCGCAGTATCAACTACTGCACCTTTCATCCGCATGACATCACCCACTTGCGCCAACTGCTGCTCACTGACGCCCAAATGCAAGGCCAATTGCAGCGGCTCAGCAATACGCTTGGCAATTGCAGTGCGTGGATCACAGCCGTCAATGCGCTGAATCAACTCCCCCACTAGCCACCCATAGGTCATTGGCGCATAACCATGCGCCTGTCCAGGCGTCCACCAAGGCGGGGTATTTTCTAAAGCTGCCAGCATCTGCGACCAATCATAAAGCGCTTCTGCTGCCAGTGGCTCCAGTATCGCCGGTAAGCCTGCCTGATGACTGAGCACATGGCGCAAAGTAATGTGCTGCTGACCTTGCTGAGCCAGTTCCGGCCAATACTCCTGCAAAGGTGTGTCCAGTTGCAAGCGCCCTTCGGCGACCATCTGCAATAGCACAACAGCAGCCACAGGCTTGCCGCTGGAAAAAATATTGACCAGGGTATCGCGCTGCCACAGTTGCTCGCCATGGCGATCAATTACGCCACCCCAGACATCCAGCACAGTCTCCCCAGCAACCTGCACACACAGCGATGCACCACGCTGCTCTGGATCTTCTAAAAGCTGACTGAATACGTCAAGCACACTGGAAAATGCGCTGTCACTGCTGCCATCAAGATGCATACTGACCTCTATCTATAACTGTGAATACTTAGTCAATTTCACGCCGAAATGGCGGCAGTGAATTTAAAATCGCTTTGCCGTAGCGCTGCGTGACCAGACGCCGATCCAGCAAGGTGATACTGCCGGTATCTTGCTCATTGCGCAGCAAGCGTCCGCAGGCTTGTACCAAACGTAACGAGGCATCTGGCACGGCAATTTCCATAAAGGGATTACCACCGCGGGCCTCAATCCATTCCGCTAATGCTGCTTCCACAGGATCATCAGGAACCGCAAACGGGATTTTAGCTATCACTACATGCTGACAGTAGGCTCCAGGCAAGTCGATGCCTTCAGCAAAACTGGCTAAACCAAAGAGCACACTGACTTGATCTTTATCGATCTGCTCACGGTGCTTAGCTAACGTCGCTTGACGGGATAACTCTCCTTGCAGCAACACCCGTTTGCGCCACTCAAGATCAACACCAGCAAACACATCGCGCATTTGCCGCCGTGATGAAAACAGCACCAAACTTCCCTGCGCTCCCTCCAACATTGCCGGCAAATCACGCACAATAGCTTGCGTATGCGCCTCAGAGTCACGGGGGTCGGCACGCAAATCAGGCACGCGCAACACACCTGCCTCAGCATACTTAAAAGGACTGGGCACCGTGGTTTTGATTGACTCATAGGGCAAGCCTGCACGCATATTAAAGCGATCAAAGGTTCCCAGTGCAGTTAAGGTTGCCGAAGTTACTAAAGCACCATGGGCGACATTCCACAAATGTCGACGCAGGGTTTCTGCAGCTAAAATCGGACTGGCATTCACATCAATGTCAAAAGAGCCGCCACTATCAGCCAAAGATAACCAGCGCGCCATGGGCGGGCTTTTCTCCGGATCCTCTGCGGTAAAGGCGGTCCACAACTCTTGGTTATTATCCGCGCGCGCCAGCAAACTACCAAATAACGGGTACCACTCTTCAGCCTGATGACTGGGTACGCCCAAACCTGGCTCATCATCCATGGCTTTTTTCAACAGTTCAGTGACGCGACTGAAGATATCGGTCAACTTGCTGAACTCTTTTTTCAACTCCAGCCCCAACTCGCGCATTTCCTCTGGCACCACCCCACCGACAAAACGATAACGGGGTTTTTCATAGCTATCTGGATCGCTATTGGGACGAAATTCTGCCAACTGCTCACAGAATGTAAACATAAACTGCATTTGCGTACGCAAACTTTTCGCCATTTCCGGCACCGGCTCAAGCAAACGGCCAAAATCACCGGGCAGCGGATTTTGCGCGAGCAAGCGAGTCAGGTTCTTTTCCACTTGGCCCAGCCAGTCTGCCGTGGAGCGCAAGCGGGTAAAGTGGGCAAAATGTCCAATAGCCTTATCAGGTAAATGGTGGCCTTCATCAAATACATAAATGGTTTCACGGGGATCGGGCAACACCGCACCACCGCCTAACGCCAAATCAGCGAGAACCATATCGTGGTTGGTGACAATAACGTCCACCTTAGTCATGCCTTCACGGGCCTTATAAAAAGCGCACTGCTGAAAATTAGCGCAATGACGACCGGTGCACTGGGTATGATCGGTGGTGACCCTGGACCAAGTCACATCCTCAATCACTTGTGGCCAACTGTCGCGATCACCGTCCCAACGATTACTGGCGAGCGTATTGATCATTTCTGTGAACAGTTTCTCGCTAGCGTTATCCACTTCGATATGAAAGCCTTCATCAGCAAATAACTGCGCTGTAGCTTGCTCAGCTTCGCCGTGCTGGGATAAAGCGTCGAGCTTAGATAAACACAAATAACGACCACGGCCCTTAGCCAAAGCATAACTAAAGTTCAAACCGCTATTTCTAATGATATCCGGCAGGTCTTTATCAACGATTTGCTCTTGCAGCGCCACTGTTGCCGTGGCTATAACTAAGCGCTTACCCGCCGCTTTCGCTGCTGGTATCGCCGCCAAGCTATAAGCTACGGTTTTGCCGGTTCCGGTACCCGCTTCAATGGCAATCACCGCCGGTGCACCGGAACGCTTACCCTCTTCATCCACAGGTATATTGCCGAGTGCTTTTGCCACCTCGGCAATCATCAGGCGCTGTCCATAACGCGCTTTCAGGTTTTTACTCTCCAAAAAGCGTGTATACGCACCTTGAATGGTATTTTTTAATTCATCGCTGAGCATGCTGTGTCCATATTCTCGAACTGTACGTTTGTTCAGTACCCTCTAATAAACGTATAATAGCCTGCTTAAACGCTTTGTGCTCTACGGATTCTCTATGACTGCTCTTGCCACTTGCCCCTGCAACCCTGAAAAAACCTATCAACAATGTTGTCAGCGCTACCATAACGGTACGACTCCAAGCACTGCGCCAGCTCTCATGCGGGCACGCTACAGTGCTTACGTGCTGCACAATATTGCCTTTATAAAAAACACCAGCCTACCCGCTCAACAAGCACACTTGGACACCGATGCCATTGCGCAGTGGAGTCAAAATAGTCAATGGCTGGGCCTGGAAATCAATCAAACCAGTCTTGCCCCAGACCAACGCCATGCCACAGTGGAATTCATTGCTCACTGGCAAGATGCACAGGGACAACATCAACATCAAGAAAGCTCATTATTTATTAAGCTCGGCACGCACTGGTATTTTTATGACCCGAATGTGCCGCTACGGGCAGAACGCAATGCCCCTTGCCCCTGCGGTAGCACCCTAAAGTTTAAAAAATGCTGCGCACCCTACTTCTAGAGCCAAGCTGGACTTTAAAAACCTCTGCATAACGCTACCGAGGACGTTAATACAAGGCAAAACTTGCGAACAAGCGCAGTTTACAACGAGTCAATGAGCATTTTGAGTAAGCTGTTAACGCAGTGGTAGCTACGCAGGTCGTTCTTCAGAAATTTATTTAGTCGTTATCCAGCAGTTTCAGATGGGTTATATCAGGCACTGCAATAGCTTCGGCACCAGCCAATTGTCCTAGGTCACTGCCCGCCGGCGCTAAGCTCAGGGCCGATAAGTCCAGATCAGGCGCTGCTGCAGCAACGGGCTGCGGCTGCAAATCATCACCCAACGCTGCAATACCAAAATCTGGAGCCTGTACATCTTTAAAGGCAGCCATATATTCGTCGCGGGGCGTCACTTGCAGCATTGCCGTTGTTGCTTCTGCACCTTGCTGCGGCTCTGCAGCGGGCTCTTCAGCCGGCAAGCCTGGAACAATTTCCTCGATGATTGGCGCTGACAGATCACGCACTTCTAGCACTGCTCCTGCGCGCTGGAAAGCTGACTGATACTTTGCCGCTGCTGCTGCATCAACGCTTTGCTTAATGATCATCCGCTGCCCAGAGAACAGCCGTGCCAACAGTGCCTCATCGGCTTTAAAGAGGCGAGCAATAGCGGCTTTCACCTGACTCAGTTCTGCCCCAGGCGCTATCTGTCCAGAAAAAGCAATTTCAAACTGTTGCATACTTAACCCTCTTCCTATTGCTGGTTCGCACTGCGCTCTAATTGCTATACCTTACACAAACTGGCACTTTGCATGTTTATATACCGCAGCTAACATTTGCTTGATACACTGCCGTTGGATTTGGAGTTAATCAATGAGCTATTTAGCAATTATAAAAAGAACATCAGCATACTTAGTTTTCATCGTCCTGTTAAGTTACCTCAGCGCCTGCTCGACCGGGGGCAAAAGCCGCTTTAAAAAGCCAGACGTACAATTGGTCGATGTGGAGTTGGTGCATGCTAAATTACTTGAACAGCAGTTTATCCTGCATTTTCGAGTGGATAACCCAAATGCCCAAAGCCTGCCTATGCGCAGCATTAACTACCGAGTTTTACTCAACGA
>JAAYTE010000159.1 GCA_012518175.1 Gammaproteobacteria bacterium
AAAAATCAGAGTCGACTGCTGTCAGGGCAAGTTGCTGATCAGTTTGTTGATGCCACAGCCTTTAACTTTTTAGGTCTATAAAGCGGCTGACTACGCTCAAGGTGGGCGACTCATTACTCACCTTGAGCCAGCTGTATTGATCATCTATTCGCTATATTCAACTCAGTAGTTGCCAAGCTATAAAGCCGGCATCTGCACCGCCGCTTCTGCTGGGGTTAGCTCAGCATCATAAAAGCCAGGCTCCACTAACTTGCGCAACTGATGGCCAACAATAAAATAACTTTCTTTCAAGTACAGTTTGAACTTATCTGTCGCTGAAAAGCTATTAAATTTAGAGGTTGGGGTTGGCGACAATTGCACGTCTAGATTTAAATCGCGGGCCATCACCCCAGCACGGGCCAGATGAAAATAATCACTGACCAAAATAACTGAAGTGATGTGTTGCTGCTGCAAAATGACATTGGCATTTTTTAAGTTGTACCAAGTGTCACGTGACGTCCCTTCGTAGGCGGTATCTTCAGGGGAAACCCCAAGTTTAATTGCCCAACGCGCGCCAACTTCGCCCTCACTGGGCATATCATCGCGCAACGCTCCGCCAGTAAAAATAAGCTGTTGCGTCATATTGGTTTTATACAAATGTACCGCATGGCGAATACGCTCTTTGAAAACCGGCGAGGGTTTATTGCCCCAGGCTGCTGCTCCCAGCACAATAGTCGCTGGTGCACTGTGTACGGGCCGTTCTTGTGCGTAATACCAAACATAAGTCATTAAGCAGGCAAATATAACCAGCACACAGAGCACTAGCCCAAGTAGAGTTTTACTCAATACAAGCCAACGTCGATTGTGGACTGCCATTGTGCAGGGGGATCCTTGTGCAGAGATAACACCGCCACTCATACCTTCTAGAGTAGCTTTTATATATTTCTGAGTAGTGCGAAATGATTTAGTTCTACGTTAAATTGCGCCAGCGCTGTTGTCGAGCCTTGACAGTAAGCCTTTTGTACAGGTTTCAGGAGCAGATATAAATCTAAAATAAAGATCAATCAGCGCAGCGCTTGTATTTATCGCCTATGAGCCGCTTAATAAACTCATCCAGTGCCTGCTGTTGACACAACGGCAAACTGTTTATTTCTTACCCCGTATTGCGGAGGCCATTATGCAGTTAAGTGACCCCACCCTCCTGCGCCAACAGGCGTGTATTGCCGGTCAATGGTGCGCAGCTGATTCTGCGCAAACACTAGCGGTGCATAACCCAGCCAATGGTGAGCTGTTAGGTTCTGTACCTAATATGGGGGCGGCTGAAACCCAGCGCGCTATCCAAGCTGCAAATTCTGCTCTAATAGCATGGCGCAGTAAAACCGCAGCAGAGCGCGGGAAAATCTTGCGCCGCTGGTTTGAGTTGATGCTTGAGAATCAAGACGACTTGGCTTTAATCATGACCTTAGAGCAGGGCAAGCCGTTAGCCGAAGCCCGCGGTGAAATTGCCTACGCCGCGTCCTTTATTGAATGGTTCGCTGAAGAAGGTAAGCGCGCTTACGGCGACACCATACCCAGCCCCAGCAGCAGCTCGCGCTTAATGGT
>JAAYTE010000160.1 GCA_012518175.1 Gammaproteobacteria bacterium
AGGGGGATTCGAACTCCCGACATCCTGCTCCCAAAGCAGGCGCGCTACCGGACTGCGCTATACCCCGATGGCTCCACGACCTGGACTCGAACCAGGGACCCAATGATTAACAGTCATTTGCTCTACCGACTGAGCTATCGCGGAACATTACAGTTTTCGTTGAACTCTTGTGGAGTTCGCCTTGTCTGTGGTGCGCTATTCTACGCAAATATCTAACCTTGTCAACACCTTAATGAAAATAAACTCTAAATTTATCTTCTTAGCTCCTTTAACAGGTTATCGCTGCAGTTTATGCAACTTAACGTCCCATCTAAGGCGCTAACCTTTAAGTGTTGATGCTGATATTATCAGACTATCGATAGGATTGTAAAACAGGATACGGTCATGCGCTCGCGAAGCTCCTCGAATACCTCTACCAGCAATAACAACCAAGGCAGTCTTGGCGGTATTTCCTTAGAGCGCAAAATACTTCCACAATTCAATAGTTTGACTCAAGAGATTCGTCAGCACTTACTCAACTTTTTGGCGCAACAGGTTCGCGCGGCTTTCACCCAAGCCGATACCGCCCTATTTAACTGCGCTGAAAATGCAGAAAACAACCAAGTCCAAGACATGTTCTTTGAAAGTATTCGCGAAGTACGTAAACAGCATGTACAGATTGAGCGAGCCTTCTTAAAAAGCATTGCCAGCCAATTCGATGACTTCATCAAGGCAAAAAAACAGCCTAGCGCAGCTGACGCACAAATCGATGCCCAGCAACTCTCTTTAGTACAAAACGACGAGTTTGAAGAGTCTTTACTGGTAAGCAGCATGTCCAACAAGGCCAACGAGCGCTGCATCGAAGCATTGTATGCAATCGAGCAACGCCTGGCGCTGATCAATAGTGGGATCAAAAGTGACGACAACAGCCCACTGGCTCCAACAGTCATAGCCAACGGTTTTTATACTGCTTTAGCCCCTAGCCCATTCAACTTACAAGTGAAGACCATTTTATACATGCTCTTTGAGCAATTTGTCATGCGTGAACTGGATCAATTCTATGCAACCATTAACCAAGCCTTTATCAGTGCTGGCGTGTTACCAAACCTAAGCTACTCTGCCAGTCAAAGAAAACAGCGGCTAATGCAAGCGGCGACAAGGACAACACCCAACAGCCTGTCTGCGACTCGCACCAGCACTGAGCGACAAGCAAGCAATAATATGCAATCACCGGAGCGCGGCTCTGGCGCGGCGAGTGCAATCCCTAGTAACGCCATAGATGAACAGACAAGCCTGCAAGCAGAAACCCTCACTGCCCTGCTCAGCACGTATCGCCAACAAGCCACATCCACAGCCCTACCGGATGGAGTGCCGAGCATTACCGCCTTTACTCCCAGTAACGCCACGCATAAATATAGCTCGGCAGAACTATTAAGCGCTTTAGCCAGTCTCCAGCAACACAATGCACAGCAAGCAGCGCAGGGCTTTACCATGCTAGCGGTTGATCGCAGCAAACAGGCTCTCGTAGAGAAGCTGCAGAACCTCAGCAGCACTGCTTCACTAGGAAAAATAGCAGAACAGCATGCCAACACCATAGATTTAGTTGGCATGCTGTTTAATTTCATCATTGAGGATGCGAGCCTTACTCAGTCCAGTAAGGCTATTCTGTCAAACCTACAGCCCCTCTACATACAAGTTGCTCTGCAAGACTCAACCCTGTTCAGCCAATATCAGCACCCAGCACGTAAACTCCTCAACGGCATGGCTCAAGCCGGGGTACAGTACCGCGGCGCCAGCGAGGAAAAAGCGTTACAACATAAGATGCAATTTACTGTCAGCCAAGCGCTACAATCCTATAGAGGCGATAGCATTTTATTTGATTACTTGCTGCAAGATTTCAATATTTTTGTGCATGCCTTACAGCAGCGTACAGAACTCAGAGAGAAGCGTGCTATAGAGGCGGCGAAAGGCCGTGACCGTTTACTTGCCGCCCGCCAGCAAGCGCTAGCTTTAATTGCCAGCACCTTACAAAAATTTCCCGCACCTAATATTATTCAAGACTTTCTAGAGCAATCTTGGATGGATGTTTTAGTCTTCTCTTTTTTACGCTATGGCCCAGCCAGCAAACAATGGCAGCGTTACGCCGAAGTTGCGCAACAACTGGCGTGGAGCGCAACTTTTTTAGCACTACCAAACGAGCAAGAGCGCCTTGCCACGATCAATTTAGAACTCTTTAATCAGCTGAGCAAAGGCCTTAATTTATTGGGCAGCCACCACCCCGATACAATACACAAGCTCATACAAGAGCTCAGAGCCTGCCAGCAGGCAGTACAAGCGCAGCAAGCCATTCCTGCTAGCAAATCCCCAGCGCAAACAAGACAAAATCCTTTGGGCACCATGCTGAGCAATGAAGAAGAGCTGTCTGCGCCCAATAGCACAGACAACTTATCCACTCAAGCGCGTGAAATAACCAAGAAACTAGAGCACATAAACTTCGGCACTTGGTTTGAGTTTGACTCTCCTGCTGCAACCCTTAAACTATCGTGGTTTAGCCCAACTACACGCAACTATATGTTTGTCGACTCATCTGGCCAGCGTGTAGCCATTAAGCCTCTCTCTA
>JAAYTE010000161.1 GCA_012518175.1 Gammaproteobacteria bacterium
CCGGCGCAAATCATGGAAAGTGTGCAGCACCAAGTTATTGTGCCGCGCAAAGGTGTACTCGAGTTAGCCCGCCTAATGACTGAAGACAGCGCAACAGTCACTATAGTTTTTGGTAGCAACTACATTCGCGCCACCACTGACGAGTTCACTTTCATCTCTAAGTTAGTCGATGGTAAGTTCCCTGACTATGAGCGTGTCTTGCCACGGGGTGGCGATAAGACAGTTTTAGCGGACCGCCAAGGTTTGCGTGAAGCTCTAAACCGCGCTTCAATTTTATCCAATGAAAAATACCGTGGTATTCGTTGGCAGCTTGAGTCGGGCTTATTAAAAATCCAAGCCAACAACCCTGAGCAAGAAGTGGCAGAAGATGAAGTGTCCGTTGACTACAGCGGTGATGAGCTGGAAATCGGCTTCAACGTGACCTATCTGCTTGATGTTTTAAGCGCCACAACATCTGAACAAATCAGCATTACTTTGGCAGACTCAAACAGCAGTGCACTTATCCAAGAAGCTGACAACGACAGCGCATCCTACGTTGTTATGCCCATGCGCCTGTAAGTAATAGGCTTTAATATGGCTATTAGCCAACTGCAAGTCACCGGCATCCGCAACCTTAAGCCGGTGACTTTGCACGTTTCACCGCGCATCAACATTCTTTACGGTGACAATGGTAGCGGCAAAACCAGCGTTTTAGAGGCCATACACTTACTCGCAATGGCCCGTTCCTTTCGTAGCACTCGCTTACAACCAATGATTCAATATGAGCAAAGCAGCTGTACTGTATTTGCCCAAATCAAACATACCGATGGTAGCCAAAGCAACCTTGGCATCAGTCGTGATCGGCAGTCGGAACTTCGTATTCGTATTGATGGTCAAAATGCACGTAGTGCAGCACAACTGGCCCAACTTCTACCTTTACAATTGATCAACCCCGATAGTTTTCGTCTACTGGAAGGCTCACCGAAAATGCGCCGCCAGTTTTTAGACTGGGGGGTGTTCCACGTGGAACATCAGTTTATTTCTGCCTGGCAGCGCTTGCAGACAAGTCTTAAGCAAAGAAATTCATGCTTGCGCCATGGTATAATGGATCGTTCAGTAATAGCTGCTTGGGATAATGAGCTTTGTATTGCCAGCAACGAAATAGACCAGTTGCGCCGTGCTTATATCACCAAGCTAAAACCTGTTTTTGAACAAACCCTAGCCAAGCTACTTGATCTACCAGGTTTGACCCTCAGCTACTTTAGAGGCTGGGATAAAACCAGCGAGCTACAAGAGGTGCTCAATAAAAACTTTGATCGAGATAGAGCCCTAGGTTATACCCAGGCCGGCCCACAACGTGCCGATCTAAGAGTTCGCGTTGATAAACATAACGCTGTAGACATCCTCTCCAGAGGGCAGCAAAAGTTAGTTATCTGCGCTTTAAGAATAGCTCAAGGTCATTTGTTATCTCAGGCAAGACGCAATGAATGCATCTATCTTGTAGATGACTTACCTTCAGAGCTGGACGAGCAGCATCGTTTGGCCTTATGCCAGCTGCTCGATGATTTAGAATGTCAGGTGTTTATCACCTGTGTTGATAAACAATTAATGATTTCAGGCTGGCGAACGGATACACCAGTCTCTTTGTTCCACGTGGAACAAGGCCAAATTACACCATCGGAGTGACCGCATGAGCGAAGAACAATCGTACGATTCCAGTAGTATTAAAGTCCTTAAGGGCCTGGATGCAGTGCGCAAACGCCCTGGCATGTATATCGGAG
This sequence comes from Gammaproteobacteria bacterium, assembly GCA_012518175.1. Taxonomy (GTDB): domain Bacteria; phylum Pseudomonadota; class Gammaproteobacteria; order Pseudomonadales; family Pseudomonadaceae; genus Denitrificimonas. The sequence goes on from JAAYTE010000161.1 coordinate 1,761, forward strand.
ATACTGATGACGGCACTGGGCTGCACCACATGGTCTTTGAGACCGTGGATAACTCCATTGACGAATCCCTAGCAGGTCACTGCGATGAGATTAGCATTACTATCCACACCGACGAATCCATTACAGTCCAAGATAACGGCCGTGGTATCCCTGTCGATATCCACGAAGAAGAGGGCATCTCTGCCGCAGAAGTCATCATGACCGTTCTGCACGCCGGTGGTAAGTTTGATGACAACAGCTACAAAGTATCTGGCGGGTTGCACGGCGTAGGTATTTCCGTCGTAAACGCCTTATCGCGCGAATTGGTTATGACCATCCGCCGTCAAGGCAAGGTTTGGGAGCAAACCTACCACCACGGTGTTCCTCAGACACCGATGACGGCTATTGGCGATACCGACAAAACCGGTACTCGTATTCACTTCAAGCCTTCGCCAGACACCTTTGCCAACATTCACTTTAGTTGGGATATTTTAGCCAAGCGCCTGCGCGAACTGTCATTCTTGAACTCTGGTGTTGGCATCAAGTTAAAAGATGAGCGCACCGGTAAAGAAGAGCTGTTTCAGTATGAAGGTGGCTTGAAAGCTTTTGTTGAGTACTTAAATACCAACAAAACCACCGTAAATAATATTTTCCACTTCTCTACCCAACGTGAAGAAGACGGCATTGGCGTTGAAGTTGCTATGCAGTGGAATGATGGTTTTAATGAAAACCTTCAGTGCTACACCAACAATATTCCTCAACGCGATGGTGGGGCACACTTAGTGGGCTTCCGTACCGCATTGACGCGCCACCTCAACAGCTATATTGAAGCTGAAGGTATTGGCAAAAAAGATAAAGTAAACACCACCGGTGATGATGCCCGTGAAGGCCTCACGGCAATTATTTCGGTTAAAGTACCTGACCCCAAGTTCAGCTCGCAAACTAAAGAAAAACTGGTTTCTTCTGAAGTTAAGACCGCAGTTGAGCAAGAGATGGGAAAATACTTAGCGGATTACTTGCTCGAAAACCCTGCTGAAGCAAAAGCCATTGTTGCGAAGATGATTGACGCAGCCCGCGCCCGTGAAGCCGCCCGTAAAGCCCGCGAAATGACCCGCCGCAAAGGTGCGCTAGATATTGCTGGTTTACCCGGCAAACTGGCTGACTGCCAAGAGAAAGACCCCGCCTTATCAGAACTCTATATTGTCGAAGGGGACTCTGCTGGCGGCTCAGCCAAGCAGGGGCGTAACCGTAAAACCCAAGCGATCTTGCCCCTGAAAGGTAAGATTCTAAACGTAGAAAAAGCACGCTTTGACCGGATGATTTCATCACAAGAAGTGGGCACCTTAATCACTGCTTTAGGCTGTGGTATTGGCCGCGACGAATACAATATCGACAAGCTGCGCTATCACAACATCATCATCATGACGGATGCTGACGTGGATGGTTCACACATTCGTACGCTCTTGCTGACCTTCTTCTTCCGCCAGCTACCTGAACTGGTCGAGCGCGGCTATATCTACATTGCCCAACCCCCTCTGTATAAAGTAAAGCGTGGCAAGCAAGAACAGTACATCAAAGATGATGAAGCGATGGATGAGTACTTAACCAACGCCGCTCTGGAAGATGCCAGCTTACATGTGAATGCCAGCGCACCAGGCTTATCGGGCACCGCTTTGGAAGCTCTAGTCAACGAGTACCGTTCAGTACTAAAAACCCTAGAACGTCTCTCGCGCCTGTACCCGAAAGAAATTACCGAGCACTTTCTCTATTTGCCACGGGTAGAACCAGAGCAGTTAAGCGATAAAGCAGCCATGCAGTCGTGGTTAGATGCTCTCCAAGCGCGGATGGATGCCGTAGAAAAATCAGGTGAGGTCTATACTGTTGGCTTACGTCATGACAGCGAGCGCAATTACTGGCTTCCTGAAATCCAAATTAAAGCCCATGGTTTAACCAACCATATTCTGTTTAATCATGATTTCTATTCCAGTAATGATTACCGCACAGTGACGGAGTTAGCCAATAAGCTAAACAACCTCCTCGAAGAGGATGCCTATGTGATGCGCGGTGAGCGTAAGCAAGAAGTCAGCACCTTTAAAGAGGCACTGGACTGGTTACTGGCAGAGGGCAGTCGCCGCTTAAGCGTACAGCGCTATAAAGGTCTTGGTGAAATGAACCCCGAGCAACTCTGGGAAACCACCATGGACCCAAGCCAACGCCGTATGCTGCAAGTGACCATTGAGGATGCTATTGCCGCAGATCAGATTTTCAACACCCTAATGGGCGACCATGTTGAACCGCGTCGCGCCTTTATTGAAGAAAACGCGCTGGCTGTCTCTAACTTAGATTTTTAAAGCCAAGCACACCGCCATACCTGCAACGGGTATGGCGGTTTTTTATAAGTAATTATCAACCAGCTGCATACTCTTACCGCTAAGCAGCCAGCACAGATCAAAACACCTATTCATATTCTGTAATAATAAATACCGCCTATACCTAGGGCGCAATGAACTAGTGTGTCATTATGCTGCCTTATTGTTCCCTAACCACAGGTTACACAGCAGGGAAGGCTGCACATCCAGAACAGGGTAAAACGTCTAATTTGAGTACCTTCCGTGAATAGAATAGCTAAACTTATCAAAACTGGCGCACTGGCTACCTTTTTCTTGGTCAGTCAAGCCTATGCAACCACAGCTCTTAACAACACCATTCCACAACAAGACCTAGCCGCAGGCAGCGCCTTGCTAGTGGATTTAAAAACCAATGAAGTGCTCTACTCAAGCAATCAAGAATTTGTCGCTCCCATTGCCTCAGTAACTAAATTAATGACTGCCATGGTTGCTTTAGATGCCAAGCAGTCACTGGATGAAAAACTGCCCATCGTCATCAAAGATACCGAAGAAATGCAGGGGGTATTTTCCCGTGTACGCTTAGGCAGCGAGTTAAGTCGGCATGACTTATTACTGATCACTTTAATGTCCTCAGAAAACCGCGCAGC